>DPCK01000048.1 GCA_003516285.1 Lutibacter sp.
AGGTATCAGATTCTAAATCACCTACATTTTGCCATTGCTTATTTTTACCCGCATTTGCCGGAGCAAAAAGGTTAACAAGCATAAATTGGTCTGAAGAAATTTGGTTAGAATAAGCAAATTCTAAGTTAAATCTATTTAAGAAAGCAGCATTTAAGCCAATTTCAGTTTCAGTTGTAAGAGATGGTTTTAAATCTGGATTTCCTTTGATTCTATTGGTTGATAAAACACCACCAGTAATTCCAGTTTGTTCATATTGCCAAGAAAATCCAGGACGTTGACCAGCAGTACCGGTAGCCACATTAATTTTTAATTCTTGTACACCCGGAATTTCAATATCTTGTGTAATCCTGTATGCTGCAGAAACTCTGTAATAGTTGTTCCATTTTTGGTTTTCTCCAAACAATGAGGAACCGTCTCTTCTAACAAGACCATCAAAAATATAGCGATCTTTGTAAACAAACCCTGCAATGGCAAACAAATTTTGTGCTCTTACAGATTCTTGATGTGAACCAGCAGATATATCAGCGCCATTAAAGTTGTCTAATGTCGGTAAACCAGAATATAAGTAATCATTTCCTTGTGCATAATAATCCTCATAAGCACGGTCTTCAGCCAAATAACTTAATTTCGCATTAACGTCAAGTTCTCCAAATTGCTCAGAAAAGTTTAAGGTTGCTTGTGCTTTTTGCGATAAATCTAATGAGCTGCTTTTGTATAAAGACCCTTTGCTGTAACCAAAACCTATAGGATCTCCTGTGGTTGTGTATGTTTCATATTTCACATTGTTGGTATATCTATAAGTGTTGTTTTCAAATGAATATTCCACATCAGCATTTAAGTTGTCTGTGAACTTTAAATTTAACTTGTAGCCACCTAAAAATCGTTGTTGTTTTGCAACGGCATCTCTTACTGACAATCCATATAATGGGTTGTTAATTTCATTTTCCCATGGATCTGGTTTAAAATAGTAAGGTTGTCCGTCAGGATTATTTGCCAACACATTTGCATCAGGCGCAATACGAGATACAATTCTATAGGTATCCGAATTTCCAATCGGGCTATTATCANNGTCATTACCATTTGAAATAGAAGCGTAATTGGTGATATTGTTACCTTTTTTAAAGAATAAATCTTGAAAATTATTATATACTCCGTATGGATTGTCAGAATAACGATCAGGCGATAAAATTCTTGTGCCCACTACAGCGTCAGGACCAGAGGCTGCATAAACACTTTGATAGTTAGGGCCATATGTTACACCTTGGTACTTTGTGTATTGACCTTGAAAATTTTGCCAATCTGATGCCAATTCGTATGAATGTGACTGATTTGTGTCAATAAAATTGTTAATTTCAGAGAATCCAATTTCAGATCTTAAAGTAATTTGGGTTTTACCAATTTTCCCTCTCTTAGAAGTAACTACAATTACTCCATTTCCTGCACGAGAACCGTACAAAGATGATGCAGATGCACCTTTTACAATTTCAAACGATGCGATATCATCTACGTTAATATCAGCAAGTCCACCTTCAACGAAGATACCGTCCATAATTACCAACGGAGCTTGAGAGCCATAAAAGTTAGCTGCGCCACGCAAAAGAATTGTTGCACCTGCACCTGGACGTCCTAAGTTTGTAACTGAAATCCCAGCTACTTTTCCTTGTAATGCACTTGCGGCCGATCCTGCAGGTACTTGTTGAAGCTCTTCCGCAGTTACCGAAGCTACGGTTACTGATAATTTTTTTCTTGAAGTTGCTCCTGCCACACCTGTAACAACAACCTCTTCCAAACTTTGGGCATCTTCTTGCATTACTAGATTGATGCTGTTGGAAGCGCCTACAGTTTGATCTACAGTTTTCATTCCAACAAAGCTAAATTGAAGCACAGCCCCAGTATTAGCTCTAATGGAATAATTACCATCAAAATCAGTTTGTGTACCTGTTTTTGTACCTTTAATAAGTACTGTTACTCCCGGTAACGGTCCGCTTGCGTCGGAGACTTTACCCGTAACAGTTTTTTCTTGGGCAAACGATATTTGCACCATCAACGCTAACAAGAGCGTTAAAATTCCATTAAACTTTGTTTTCATATTATAATTGTTTGAATTAATGATTTTCAAAAATCCTAATAAAATGTTAATATTCCTAATTTTTTGTTAAAGTAATTGGAATATTTTTTCAAATACTGCAGTTTCGTGTACGTAATTTTATGAATTTTTTTTATTTGGTTGCGTAGAGATATTTTTTAAATTATTTTGATAATTATTTGAGAGTTTGCAAATAAATCTCGAAATATAGGTTTAATGAATATTCCCAATCTTTTCTCTATTACCAGTGTTTTTTAAAATAGCGATAATCTATTGAAAGAAGATTACATGAAGATATTTTTAACAATTCTTGAGAAATTATTGCGAGGGTATTTTCTATGTGTTTTTAAATATTTTATAATATTTGACAAATAAAATTAGATTAAAAGATGTTATATTAACGTAGTTATTTGTTTTTTTAGCCATTACCGATTCTTTTACAATACAAAGTTCAACTTTTTCTGTTATGTAGTGTGCCAGCCATTCTCTTATTTTTTTCCGTTTTGACACCATAGGCTGTTTGAGCATCTTTGATACTCATCCTTCCTTACTAATAGACGCCACGATAGTTCGTTTTTGAAGATTGGAATAATTTTTACGCCTCATATTTTCTTTATATTCAGGCGATCCATAATCCCGCATCCAATTGTCTAATGATGCTTCGCCTAATCCATAAATTCGATTGGCTTCCTTACGGGGGGAGACCCGATTCAACTTCTCTGACAATTTTAAAAATCAAACGTTTGTCATAACGACTTTGTTTATTCTCCCGTGGAGCATAAAATTTTTGTTCTTTGTGTTCCATACATGCTTTGTTTGTGTATAGCAATTTCAGGGCAAGACAATTTTACTGGGTTTTTGCGATATCCTAATATTGTATTTTTGACGATTTCACATGTAACGTAGCTTTGTTAAGTTTAAATGTAATTTAGCGGTTATTCTGCCGGCGAGTTCTCCCGTGATTTTAAATTATGATGCGTTTGCCCTGTATATTTAATGAATCTTTAATATTTTTAAAAAATTGTTTTAAAAAGCGTAAATTTAGAGCCTAAGTAAACTAAAATGAGCTTTATAAGTTTTCGTTAAATTCCTATCATCTGTAACATCGATTGAAAACCAATAGTCATCAGAGGGAAGAAACTCTCCATTATAAATACCATCCCAGCCAGAATCAGGATTAATGGTGGCTAAATGTTTACCGAATCTATTAAAGATGAGGATATTAGAATACCTAAACTCTTCAAAATTTAATCCTTTTATTTCCCACAAATCATTTATACCATCATTGTTTGGCGTAAAAAACTTCGGAAATCCCAAAACAAAGATATTTTTAGCAGTTATACCACAATCGTATTTGTTTTTTGCATAAACTGTATGAAGACCAGGAGTGACATTATAAAACGTATTTTCTGATTGATAATTATTATATGGATTATCAATGACATATAAATTGTCAAAATTATTTTCCGTAATGATAGCTACGGTATTGTTGTTTAGATTGATATTGATATCTATAATTTTAGGGGTATACACTTTATTAATGTTAAAAGTTTTTACTTTTTCACATAGAAAAATTTTGTCTTTTATAGTAACAGAAATCTGTTGTTCATTTGCCACGGATATTTGATAGGTATTTTCGCCATTACTCCAATTATAGGAATAGTTTTGTTGAATGTATAAAGGGATACCAGCGTTTATTTCTATTGGGAAACTATTTTCGCAAACTGGAACATTTTCATCTGATTCAACTGGTGGAAAATAATTTACAATTAGATTAAAAGTTCCTGCGCCATAACAAAGGCCATTATTTTCGGCTCTAAAATAGATAGGTTTTTCTGAAGAAATATAATCGTTGCCTAAAGGTGAAACATCGTTAATTGCATTTTCTTCTGAATCGTAAAAATAAATTACGACAGTACTGGGAAGATTCAAAGAGCTCTTTATTTCATTTTCTTTAGTAGAAAAATCAAATGATGCCGTGCCGTCTCCAATATCACATCCAATAAAATCAGAGGCATTAAGAAGTAAGCTCGAATTAGCGATCAGTTCAACTTTGCCCAGACTGAAACAATCCGAATCTTTATACAATATTTTAGCGGTCAATATTTGATTTGGAACCGTGTTTTTGTAAATTAAAGTTAATGAATTTTCATTATAAAGGTCATTTTTGGCATCTGTATCATTTAAATAAAAATAAACATTAAAATCATCAGCTTTGTTTAAAGTTAATGCAGCGATGCTGTTTTCTAAATTAAAGGTAGACAACTCATCATTTGGATTGCTATCATAAGAGTCGCATTGAATTAACTGGTAAGCGGTGCTTAATATGACAGGCTTTTCGTTGATAACCACTTCTTTAACTATAGGGTCTTTAGTTTCTCCGTTAGTTGTTTTGGTTAATGAAACGTTATAGGTGCCTGGAGCACCATAAATATGATAGGCATCAATATCCGTTGAAGTGGTGCCGTCTCCAAAATCCCATAGGACAGAATCTATAGTCTCTACTGTATTAATAAAAAAATGAGTTGCGTCCCCGACACAGGTAAATTCGTATTTAAAATTAAATAAGAAAAGTGATTGGATAAAGGGAGGTAATCCTAATAAAGATTTTCTGCTATTTAAAGAAAATTCGCCAAAAATGCAACTGCTAGCATTTGCTTCAGGATTGTTAATAACAGTAAGGCGACTTCTTCCATTTTCCATAGGAACATATCCGGCAATATAAATTTTTTCATCAATGGCTAATTGTAAAGCACCTGCATTAAAATCAAATGATCTAATCTTAGTTTTGGAAGCAGTAATATTACTGCTTTCTAAATCAAATTGATACAATGTGCTTCCTGTAATATTGTATTCGCTATTAAATTCATTTGAATTAACATATAGTTTTTTTGATTTTGATGAAAATTCTACCCCGTAAGGGTTTTCACCACTAAGTATTCCAGTTTCATTTGAAATCAAACCTGTTGAATTGTTAAAATCATAAAGAAACACTTTTCCTGTATTTCTTCTTAGCACGATTTCTCCTGTTTTTACGATTAATAAATCACTTGTTTTTGTAGCTCCGTGAGCAACTGCTAATTTTTTGCCGTTGGGGGATGATTTTAAATAGCCTTGAGCGTTGGCTAAATATCCTGTTAAAGGAACCGTAATTAAAGTTTTTGAAATTACAGGGTTAGTTTGGACTCCAGATCTCGTTATTTTAAAAGCATAGAAATTATCTATAAAATGCGTAATTACCCAAAAAGATATTCCGTCGGCGTGTTGTACTGCCGTAATTTTTTCCGAACATTTAAATTTGGTTTCATCAGAATTACTAGGGTTGTATGTAGTTAAAGGATTGTTTTTATTGGTGACACCTCCTAAACCTCCATTTAATCTCATGTCTACTTCCGTATAATTTAAGCCGTCGTTTTTGCCGTCACCTATATCATTAGTAAAATCGTCATCTGCATTTTGTTTATTGGGTGCATCAACTGTAAAGATATAATAAATAGAACTGCTTCCTGGTTTTGGAATTACAATAGCGGATTGTGTGCTTGAGTTTTGGCCTAATAAACCCGATCCATTTTGCATTTCGCTATGCTGTGCATTATAAACAGTTGAACCATCTGTGTAAAACAACAAATTACCGTCTTTGTCTGAATAGGTTGCACAACCTTCTTGAGTATTTAAATTTCCATTGGTCAAAGCAACCGGGGCGCCACTGTTAAAGTTTATGCCGGCATTAGCTCCAAAATACCAAATCCCGGCTTCCCTTTGAGCATAGCCGTTAGTGAAGCATAAAATCAGTAGTAATATGAAATATATCTTTTTCAACTAGTTAAGATTACAATTTTTAAAAGTAATTAATTTATTCTCATTATTAAGCTTAAAACAACAAATGGCATAAAATTCGCACTACCATCCGAAAGTTGATATTTAAAAGTGCATGAGAACCCCTTATATTTACTTTGAAAAAAAATAAATTTTGAAAAAAAATAATTTATGGGACTCTTCAGATGCATCAAAAATAGCAAAAAATCAGAACTCGGCCAAATTATACATTTAGTTCCACGATGGATGCTTGATTCTTGCACTAAACAATTGCACTTTCACCTCTAGAATTACTCTTTTATTGCTCTTAAAATGCTTTTATGACAATCTGTTGTAATGCTTTCGATTCGGATGCCTAATTTTATTAAGTTTTCCAGATCTTCCTTCATTTCTAAATAATTCGCACTATCAGTAAAATGACTAAGCTGCGTATAACCGTTCAAACTGTCTGAATAACAGATCAAACATAACTTCTCAAAATTAAGTTGTGTCCATTCTCAAATTAGCGTTACTTCTTTTGATGATTTTTACCATGGGAGCTCGATCTAAAAACAAAATAAAATGCTGGTTGGAAAGTGTCTTTTGAATAACCACTGTCCGAATGAGAGTTTTATATGTTTGACGTTCAATAACCCATTTTTTAAACCAAACAAATCTATTTTTTAAACGCTGCTTTGGTCTATTATTGGTGAATAATAATCCGCAATTTTTACATTTAAATCGCTATTTGTTATTTTGTTTCCCATAGAATATCATCAAGATTTTTAAAACCCCAACAACGCTTTTTTTGACGATTTTTTAATATTAAAAAAATTTGATGAAACGAATTTTATTGAATTTTTTGGAATACCAATGGTAATAAGGTCTAACAAATTATTTACCGACTATTTTTCAGTATTATGCCTTTTTAAACTTTGTCGAAAAAATCAGAATCTGTTTGGTTTTCTATTTAAGTATTAAATATGTTTTTAATCAAGTAAGTAAGGAGCAAAAAAAGTCAGTAAATAAACTAGATAGCGTTCGAAAAAGGCATATTTTTCTCTATGAAGTGATTTAAACTTTTTATAA
>DPCK01000027.1 GCA_003516285.1 Lutibacter sp.
CGCCAATGCGTTCCAAATTATAATTTATTTTAAGCAAGGCCAAAGAAAATCTCAAATCGGTGGCCACAGGGCTATACAAGGCAATAAAATGATCGGTGTCCTTTTCAATTCTTAAATCAAGCGCATTTACCCTGTTTTCTTTTAAAATAACCTCTTCCGCTAAATCTGTGTCAAACGAGGTAAAAGCTTCATAGGCTAGTTGTACTTGTTTGTAAACCAAGTTTAACATTTCTTCCCCATTTTTGCTTAAAACAACTCTTTGTTCTTCAATATTTATCATAACTTATTTATTTTTTTATCCAAACCTTCCTGTGATATAATTTTCGGTTCTCTTTTTTTCGGGATTTGTGAATATCTTTTTCGTTTTGTCAAATTCAATGAGTTCGCCCATATAAAAAAATGCGGTGTAATCGCTGATTCTTGAGGCTTGTTGCATATTATGCGTAACAATAATAATGGTATAATCGGCTTTTAAATGATAAATTAACTCTTCAATTTTAGCCGTTGAAATTGGATCGAGCGCAGATGTGGGCTCATCCATTAAAATAATGGAAGGTTCAACCGCCAAGGTTCTTGCAATGCACAATCGTTGTTGTTGTCCGCCCGACAAAGTTAAGGCCGATTTGTTTAAATTGTCTTTGACCTCATTCCATAAATCGGCTTGGACCAAGGCCTTTTCCACTCGTTCCGCAATCAATTTTTTGTCTTTGATGCCTTGAATTTTTAATCCGTAGGCAACATTTTCAAAAATGGACTTTGGAAAGGGATTTGGCTTTTGAAAAACCATACCCACTTCTTTTCTTAATTGCTCCAGTTGTATTTTCTTTTTGTAAATATTATTGTCGTCAATTTTAATTTTGCCTTCCATTTTAAAATCTTCAATGTAATCGTTCATTCTGTTGAACAAACGCAGAAAAGTAGATTTACCGCAACCCGACGGGCCAATAAAAGCAGTGATGCTTTTCGGCTTGATGTTCATGGATACATCTTTAATAGCCTGAAAATCGCCATAAAAAACATTGACATCTTTGGTTTGCAATTTGTATTTTTCAGCAATCGGCACTTCTATTTTAGGATCTTCGGTTTTTTCTGTCATAATTTCACTCATTGTATTATTGTAATTTTTTTTGCCATTTGTTCCTAAAGTAAACGGCGATTCCATTCATGATAAAGGTAATTAATAATAGTATAATAATGGCCGCTGCCGCATTGTCTATAAATCCTTGTTGTGGTCTGGAAATCCAGTTAAAAATTTGTATTGGCAACACGGAAAATTGGTCTAGCGGACCTTGTGGCGCAAAAGGAACATAAGCCAAAGCTCCAATAACTATTAAAGGGGCGGTTTCACCAACGGCTCTTGAAAGCGCCAAAATAACACCGGTTAATATACCACCGCTTGATGCCGGCAATACCTGATTCCATATGGTTTGCCATTTTGAGGCGCCCAATGCATAAGAAGCGTCTCTGATAGAACTGGGAACTGCTTTAATAGCTTCTCTAGTTGCTACAATAATGATTGGTAAAATTAAAAGGGACAAGGTTAAAGCGCCGGCCAAAACACTCGCGCCTAAATCCATAATTCTTACAAACACTTCCAATCCAAGCAATCCATAAATAATCGATGGAACGCCAGCCAGGTTGGAAATATTAATTTCCAGTAATGCCGAAAGTCTGTTCTTTTTGGCATATTCTTCCAAATAAACACCAGCGGCAACACTTATGGGAAAAGAGATTATAGCTGTTAAAATTAACACCCACACACTTCCCATCAGCGGTGTCCATATTCCTGATTTTTCTGCTTTTCGGGAAGGTAAATCGGTAATAAAAGCCCAGTCAATTCTGCTCAATCCGTCAATTAAGATTCCGCCGATAAAAATAACCAGCAATACCAATCCTATTAAGGTACAACCAATTCCCCAAAACTTGAACAACTGATCTTTCAGTCTGTTTTTCTGAATGCTATTCATATTTTTGTCGGTATTTTTTTCTGATTCGGAAACTCAAGGTGTTCAATAAAAAGGTAAATACAAATAAGGTAATACCTGCGGCAAAAATAGTTCTGTATTCTAACGAGCCGTGTTGCACATCCCCCAAACTTACCTGAACGATATAAGCAGTGATGGTTTCAACAGGAACAGTTGGATCTAAGGTGAGTCTTGGTTGTTGGCCAGCGGCAATCGCCACAATCATGGTTTCGCCAATAGCTCTTGAAATGGCCAATATGATGGACACAATAATACCGGATGAAGCTGCCGGAACAACAACTTTGAAAGCTGTTTGGAGCCGTGTGGCGCCCATACCGTAAGAGGCTTCCCGCAATGCTTTTGGAACGGCAAATAAGGCATCTTCACTTAAGGAAGATACAAAAGGAATGATCATTATTCCCATCACAATACCGGCAGAGAGTGAATTAAAACCCGATAGATTTGGTATAAATTGCTGTAGATAAGGCGTAACCACCACCAAGGCGAAAAAACCATAAACTACTGATGGCACTGCGGCC
The DNA here is from genome assembly GCA_003516285.1 of Lutibacter sp. Taxonomy (GTDB): domain Bacteria; phylum Bacteroidota; class Bacteroidia; order Flavobacteriales; family Flavobacteriaceae; genus Lutibacter. The sequence continues at coordinate 2,504 of DPCK01000027.1, forward strand.
AATAGTTCTAATAATGGTTTTATTGTTTTTCTGAAACTTCTTGGTGCATATTCGCTTAAATAAATGCTTATGGACAAGCCAATGGGCAGCGCAACAGAAATTGCGATAAAGGTTGTGAGCAATGTGCCCGAAAGCAAGGGAAGAATCCCATAATGTTTTTTGGTAAATAAAGGCGTCCATTCGGTATCAGTAAAAAAATCGAAGATGGAGACCTCTTTAAAAAAACTAAAGGCCTCAATGGCAAGCACCAAAATAATTCCCACAGTAACGGCAATGGTGACCAATGCACTTGATAAAAGTGATTTTTCTATGACAAATTCTCTGATCTTACGCATCAAATTTAATTTAAAACAAAATCAGATGTAAGATACATCTGATTTTGTTATGTTGAGATTTTGTTTATTTATTTTTTTCAACAAAAGCTTTAAAATTTTCTTTTTGTTTTGCGTAGAGTTCCGCAGGCAATTTAATGTATCCTACATCCTCAGATAATTCTGCGGCATTGTCCAGATAGAAATTAATAAACTCAATCACTTCCGGTTGTTTCATCGAGGTGCTGTTTACATAGATAAATAATGGTCTGGATAAAGGACTGTAAGTACCATTGCTCACTGTTTCCAATGATGGTTTTACCACTTCTGTTCCATTATTTACGCCGATTAAATTTAATTTGTCTTTGCTTTCTTCGTAGTAAGCCAATCCAAAGAATCCCAAAGCATATTTATCTCCAGTGATTCCCTGAACCAATACGTGGTCATCTTCACTTGCGGTATAATCACCTCTGCTTGAGCCGCTTTTTCCATTGATGGCTTCGGTAAAGTAATCAAAAGTTCCCGAAGCAACGCCTGGTCCGTATAAATGGATTTCCTCATTTGGCCATTCCGGACGAATTTGATTCCATTTCATAATTTTTCCTTGGGCTGCAGGCTCCCAAATTTTCTTTAATTCTTCCACAGTAAAACTGTCAACCCAAGTGTTTTCTGGATTTACCACAACAGCCAATCCGTCGTAAGCAACTTCCAATCCCAAATAAGTGATGTTGTTTTCAGCACAAGCAGCAATTTCCTTGTCTTTTATTGGACGTGAAGCGTTAGAAATGTTTGTTTCTCCTCTTGAGAATTTTTGAAATCCGCCACCGGTTCCTGAAACACCAATGGTAACTTGTACATCTGGCTGAATTGCCCTAAATTCTTCTGCCACGGCTTCTGTTACAGGAAAAACAGTGCTTGAGCCATCAATGCTGATGGTTCCTGTTAATTTTGCAGTTTCGCCACTGGCGTCTTTTTGTTCTTTTTTGTTTCCGCAAGCTCCGACTACCAAAGCTAAGGATAAGATAAATACTAATTTTTTCATTTTTGTCTGTTTTAATTTGTTTGCAAAGGACTAAGTTGATTGTTAACTTTAGGTTAACTGAAAATTATTTATAGGTTGTTGTTTGCTTTACATTAAATGAATTATAATTTAAATTCAGCATTTAAAAACACCAATGATTTGGCATTTAATGCTGAATTGTCAAAACTGAAGTCTTGGTAATTCAAGGAAAATTTAAGGCCTTTAACCGGCGCATATTGAATTCCGGTTATGATTTGGCTCCCGTCATTTTCATCATTCCAGGCGATTGTTTCGCCAGATAAAGTATTTGAGCTTAATTGGTCATATCTCCCAAAAACCTCAAACTTTTTGTTAATGACGTAGGTTGCATAAAACGACAAACCATCCAGTTCGTGGTCAACAGCTGAGCTCGAATATTTTTTGCCATTGTTTAATTTGTTGTATTCCGCGCCCAATCTCCAATCACTTGTTTTATAACCTGCAAACAAGGCCAATGCGCTAATTGCTTTTGCATCGGTCACAGATTGGCTGTCCATATAAATTTTTGTGGTCAATCCTTTTATTGGTTCAAAAATCAAGCTTCCGCCAATTTTCTGATTTCCGTCTTCATCCTGTAATTTTTTATAGCCTTCACCATTGGAAACCACAAAGTTTGCTTTTAAGGTTTTGGTTACCTTAAATTCAGCATTTACACCCAAATCAGCACTCGGTCCGTAACTGTGCTCATCCTGAAACGATTTAAAAATATAACGATAACCCCAAAAATCTTCCTGGTCATTAAATTGTTTCATACCAATTAATCCCATACTCAATTTTACGCCATCAGCCACTTTCCAATCTAATTGTGCCGCTTTTAACAAGATGGAATATTCGCTAAAACCTGCATCGCTTCCGGCATCAAAAACAACTTTGGCCGAAATGTTTTTGCTGAAATTATAGCCATACCCAAAGTAAGAACGGTTCAATTCAAAAGCGCTTTTTTTGGTCGCATTTTGAGAAAAGTCATAATGATAATTCCAAAAAACTTTAAATTGAACTTCGCCGCTTGGCTTAAATTCTTCTTCAGTGCTTTGGGAAAATGATGAGATTGTGATTAGTAGTGCACTTAAAAATAAGATTTGTTTTTTCATTTGAATCTGTTTTGTTTTGCATTCACCAATTGGTGAAAAGTTTAATTAACTTATAAAATTAAAATATTATCCAACAATCAATATTGAGGAATATCATTTTTTAAACCCGAGCCCTTTCCTGAGCTTTGATTTTTTTATTTAAAATTTTAAAAAGAAGAATGTAAAAAGCAATTGTGGCTTTTTTGTTCATCCGGTATTAGTTTTTGTCGCTGCAAAGAACTCATGTGTTTGTTAAGTTAATGTTAAGAAGATGTTACCGTTTCAATAAAGTTTACAACAAAAAAAGGCTGCCCGAATAGGCAGCCTTAAACATTTCACAAATTAGTTGACAAAAACTAAATGGATATTATGAAAGTTGTATTTAAAACTGGTTTAAATACCTTGCAAATTTCAATGAATAAATCCTGTTTTGTGTAACCAAATCATTATGGAATTATTAAATATTTCCTTTAAAAACCTATAAAGGCAGGTTTATTTTTAAGCACAATTCTTTTAATTGTTCATCGTCAATTTGAGAAGGTGCATCAATCATCACATCGCGGCCGCTGTTGTTTTTAGGGAACGCGATAAAATCACGGATGGTTTCTTGTCCGCCCAAAATAGCCGTCAAACGGTCAAGTCCAAAAGCAATTCCGCCGTGTGGCGGCGCGCCATATTCAAATGCGTTCATTAAAAATCCGAATTGTTCTTTTGCTTTTTCAGGCGTAAAACCCAAATGATTGAACATTAAAGCCTGAGTTTGCTTGTCGTGAATACGAATAGATCCTCCGCCAATTTCGTTTCCGTTCAGCACCAAATCGTAAGCGTTGGCACGAACTTTTCCCGGATCGGTGTCTAACATCGCCATATCCTCAGGTTTTGGCGAGGTAAAAGGATGGTGCATAGCGTGAAAACGTTTTGTTTCTTCATCCCATTCCAACAAAGGAAAATCAACCACCCACAAAGGCGCAAATTCTTTTGGGTTGCGCAAACTCAATTGATTTGCCATTTCCATACGCAAAACGCTCAATTGTCCGCGCACTTTATCGGCAATGCCCGACAAAACGCAAATCAAATCACCTGCTTTTGCACCGGTTATTTCAGCCCATTTTTTCAAATCGGCTTCCTCATAAAATTTATCTACAGACGATTTTAAAGTTCCGTCTTCGTTGCAACGCACATAAACCATTCCCGAAGCTCCAACTTGCGGACGCTTCAAAAATTCAATAAAAGCGTCAATTTCTTTTCTGGTAAATTTATTTCCGCCAGGAACTGCGATTCCCACAACCAATTCTGCCGAATTAAAAACGCCAAAATCTTTGTGTTGCGCCACGGCATTCAATTCGCCGAATTCCATTCCAAAACGAATATCCGGTTTGTCGTTTCCGTATTTGCGCATCGCTTCATCATAAGTCATTCTTGGAAATTTGGCCACATCAACGCCATTCACTTCTTTTAACAAATGACGGGTCAGTCCTTCAAACGCATTTAAAATATCTTCCTGTTCCACAAACGCCATTTCACAGTCAATTTGCGTAAATTCAGGCTGTCTGTCGGCACGCAAATCTTCATCCCTAAAACATTTCACAATTTGGAAATACTTATCCATTCCGGCCACCATCAGCAATTGTTTAAAAGTTTGCGGCGATTGCGGCAAAGCGTAAAACTGGCCGGCATTCATGCGGCTTGGCACCACAAAATCACGTGCGCCTTCGGGCGTAGATTTAATCAAATAAGGCGTTTCCACCTCAATAAATCCTTCTCCGGATAAATATTTTCTGGTTTCCATCGCCACTTTACTGCGGAAAATCAAGTTATTTTTTACCGTATTTCTTCTAATATCCAAGTAACGATATTTCATCCGCAGCTCGTCGCCGCCGTCGGTTTCGTCTTCAATGGTAAAAGGCGGCACCAAAGATTTGTTCAAAATAGTCAGCTCTTTTACCAAAATTTCAATGTCTCCGGTGGGCATATTGGCGTTTTTGGAAACACGTTCAATCACTTCGCCTTTCACCTGAATCACAAATTCACGGCCCAGCATTTTCGCTTTTTCCATCATTTCTTTAGGCGTGCGATCTTCATCAAAAATCAGCTGCGTAATGCCGTAGCGGTCGCGCAAATCAACCCAAATCATAAATCCTTTGTCGCGCGTTTTTTGCACCCAGCCGGCCAAAGTAACTTCCTGGCCTATATTTTCTAATCGTAATTCTCCGTTTTTATGCGTTCTGTACATCGTAATCTTTTTTTAAGGAAGCACAAATTTAGTGATTTAGCCCGTAGTTTTAAAAGTTATCATTCTTTTTTTGGGTCTGCCTGCCTTTTTGGTGGGCGTTCCCCGCCAGCTGGCGGGTCAGGCTTTCGGCACTCGCGTTTTTTGCTGAAATACGCAAAAAAGCGCTCAAACATTTGCCTCAATCCTTAACGCGTATTGAAACCGTCGGCCAGCCGGTTAATAATGAATAATAAGAAGATATAAATTTCAAGTTGAAAATTAACAATTTCTAACCGCAATAGCGGTAAAGATTTTCGCAAAGTCCGCTAAGCGTTTTTATTAATTATTTTTGATATATTTTCGGTATTTTCCTTATTCTATTTGTGGTTAAAAATTTTTTAATTTAAATTCAAATTGTAAATTATTTTTATATCTTTACTATAATCAATCCCTTATAAGTTTTTAACTTCATCTTTTGTCTTCATTTTAGAAGCGGGGAGTTATTACGTAAAATTAAATACTACTAATAAATCTTTATATTATTAACTAAATTTAATCATCATGAAAAAATTTCTAATGTTACTATTTGGATTGGTTTCCTATCTTATTTTTTTTGTTACATTTCTATATTCCATCGGATTTGTTGGAAATTTAATTGTTCCGAGATCAATTGATTTTGGAGAATCTGGGCCATCGGCCATTCTTATTAATATTGTTTTATTAAGTGTTTTTGCCATACAACACAGTGTTATGGCTAGGCCGGCATTTAAAAAGTGGTGGACGACCATTTTCAGTCCGGTAATTGAAAGAAGCATTTACGTATTACTTTCAAGCGGTGCACTAATTTTGCTGTTTTGGAAATGGCAACCAATGACTGAAAATGTATGGAATATTGAAGGAGCTGTATATATTTCAATAATTCAAATGGTATTTTGGGCCGGGTGGGCCATTGTATTAATTTCAACATTCTTAATCAGTCATTTTCATTTGTTCGGACTGTTACAAGTTTATGAAAACTTTAAAAATCAAAGTTTAAGTTCTCCAAAATTTAAAAACAATCTTTTTTATAAATTGGTTCGCCACCCTATTATGTTTGGATTTATTATCGCATTTTGGGCAACCCCGGTAATGACAGCGGGACATCTTCTATTTGCGGTTGTCACAACGCTTTATATATTAATTGCTGTAAAATATTTAGAGGAAAGAGATTTATTAAAAATACATAGAGAGGAATATTTAGCCTATCAAAAAAGTACCCCAATGATTATCCCATTTATGAAATTTAAAAAATAAATCGTAAAAAATATAAATTGCCTAATTTAAAGTCACTGAAAAGTGACTTTTTTAGTTTGAATTCTGCTGTTGTTAAAAATCAAAACTTTAAATCTTGTCAAAAACTTCGTAACTTTGAAGACAAATTATAGATTGGAGAATATTAATAGTTAAAATCTAACAATCCAGGACAAGAGAGCTTGCTCCCTTTATAAAACACTTAAAAAATTGGAATCGAAATTATATTTAGTGCCAACGCCTATCGGAAATTTAGAAGACATCACTTTAAGAGCCATCAGGGTTTTAAAGGAAGTGGATTTAATTTTGGCCGAAGATACACGCACCAGCGGAAAATTATTGAAGCATTTTGAAATTTCCACCCATATGCACAGCCACCATATGCACAACGAGCATAAAACGGTGGCCAATATTGTGCAACGCATTAAAAATGGGGAATCTGTGGCGTTAATTTCCGATGCAGGAACACCTGCCATTTCCGATCCCGGATTTTTACTCACTCGCGCTTGTTTAGAAAATGGCGTAGAAATTGAATGTTTGCCTGGTGCCACAGCTTTTGTGCCTGCTTTGGTGAATAGTGGATTGCCCAACGACAAGTTTGTATTTGAAGGTTTTTTGCCTGTTAAAAAAGGCCGACAAACACGTTTGACTTTCCTGGCTGAAGAAACAAGAACTATCATTTTTTACGAATCACCGCACAAATTATTAAAAACACTCATCAGTTTTGCCGAATTTTTTGGTGCCGATCGTCCCATTTCCATTTCACGCGAATTGACCAAATTGTACGAAGAAACTTTAAGGGGCACCGTTGCTGAGATGATTAAACACTTTACCGTAAAACCTCCAAAAGGTGAGTTTGTGGTAGTGGTTGGCGGAAAAAAATAAAATATTTAAGAGGTTTGCAAGGGGTTTTAAACCCTTGTTATAGGGTTTTGCGGTAGGAGAATATTAATTTTTGATAATTATTTGCTTTTTGTATGATAAAATTATTTACTTTTAATCTTTAACTAACTTAAAATCAATATTATGAAAAGTACCTATTTTATTTTATTTTTATCAATGCTGTTTATTGCTTGTCAGCCTAAAGCCGATAATTCGGCACAAGAGGCCTTTGAAAAAAATTCAAAAACAGTCTTGGCCAATTTGGAAGGATGGCAAAACGAAAATTTGGATTATTCTGTGTACTCCAAAGATTTTGCAATGTTAGAAACTGGCTTTGGCGCCCCAAAGGACTCTTTAACTTTGGACGAGATGATGGCAAACGACAAGCAAATGTGGGCAACATTTGATTTTAAATTATTGACTTCACCTCCTGTTTTATTGCCGGGCGTTAATGCCGACACTAAATTACCTGATGGTTCTGTGCGTCATTACAGCAGCTGGGAAGTTACGGTTCCTGCCACAGATTCCACCGCAGCCAAAACAGGCGTTATCAAATTGTATGAATCTTTCGATTTTGATGCCGAAGGAAAAATCAGATACCAACAAGTTTATGGCGACTTTGGCGGATTAATGGGGTATTTATTTAGCAAAGAATAGTTCTTAGCATTTATTAAATTTTGAAAAGCCCAAGCAATTTGTTTGGGCTTTTTTTGGCTCTGGCGACAGTGTCGTGCCCTTATCCAAAGGTTCGCTTTTCGCTTTTCAAATTTACTCTACGGAATTTGAAGTTTAAAACAACGAATGATTATTCCTTTTTAATCAACAAATAATAGTCGTTTTCCAAAGCCAAATAACCTTGGTCATATACATAAAAATAGGTGTTTCCGGTTTTTGTGGTATAAATTGAGGTGAAATAGTTAAAATCGAAATTCCCGTCGAGCAGTTTTCTTCTGGTAACTTTTGTTTTTCCGGTTTCATTCAGCTCGCTAAGCAATCGATGGTTTTTCCGAAGCCAGTTATTGGTGTTTCTTATTAAATTTTTGCTATCCTTGTCCACTTTGTTGTTGTAGCTGTTTCGGCAATAATCTGAACAGAATTTTTTATCGATCCTGCCACTAAAAGGTTCATCGCATTCCAGGCATTTTGTTTTCATAAAATTTATTTTTATTTCTTTTTCTTTTTCAGTCAATTTTTATATGGCCCCAATTTTCGCCCCACTTTATTCTGTACAACTGCATTTCCGAAACGCCAAATTGTTTGGCAATTATGCGCACTCTGGTTCTTCTGTTTGGGTCCAACATTTTCTTTTTAATGATTCTTACCCGGCCTTCAGTTAATTTTGAAGTGGTTACCTGGCCAATTCTTGCAATTTTTTTTGGATTTTTTTTATGGTGTAAAGACATTTCAGTTCTATTTACCCATTTTAAATTGGCAGCAACATTGTTCAATTTATCAAAGTCTAAATGAATCACAAATTTTTGATCTTCCCTTTTTTCCGTGTATAAAATGCCGACGGCCTTGTGCAGATAATAGGCCGACTTGCTTAATTTGTCTTTTTTTACAATGCCAAAAGATTCATAGCCATTTATTAATAAGGTTGGGGACAGTCGCCAATTTTCTTCATAATTTTTTTTCTTTTTTACACGTCCATAGTTTGAAACCATATATTCATCATCCTCGCTCCAATTTTCATTGGAAAAGGGCGTCCAAATTTCCTTTCTGAAATTTACAATCATCTGCGTTTTTTTAGTAGTATAAAGTCAAATATACTAAATATTATCCGTTTACAAGCGACTACAAACATTTACAATCGAAAGTAATTAAATACCAACCGAATAACACAAAATACCCAACTTACATTTGCCCTGTTGAATTGAACTAATGACATTCGACTACATTTAAAACCTTATCTTATGAGTACGTTAAGAAACAAAGTACAGTTAATTGGAAACTTAGGAAACAATCCTGAAATCATCACTTTAGAATCAGGAAAAAAATTGGCAAAATTCTC
>DPCK01000038.1 GCA_003516285.1 Lutibacter sp.
ATTTGTTTGAAGTTTCAAAAATATAGTTAAATTTGCAGTCTTAAAAATAAAATTACATTTAAAACGAGTTTACGATGAAAAAAGGTATACACCCAGAAAATTATAGAATGGTAGCATTTAAAGATATGTCGAATGAAGATGTATTTTTGACTCGTTCAACAGTAAACACTAGAGAAACTCTTGAAGTAGATGGTGTTGAATACCCTTTGGTAAAATTAGAGATTTCAAGAACATCACATCCATATTACACCGGTAAAACTAAAATGGTTGATACTGCAGGACGTATTGATAAGTTCAAAACTAAATATGCGCAATTCAAAAAATAATTTGAAGCATTAAAATATTTAAAATCCTCAACGAAAGTTGGGGATTTTTTTGTTTTAGCAAAATTGGAAACCAATATTATTTGGTGTATTCAATTGGTCTTTAATTTGTTATCATATTTACATTCATAAATAATTACTATATTGCATATTAAAACTGACAGTATGCCTATATATATGGATCGCCACGATGTATCTGAAAACGTTACTGCAGAAAACGTAGCGCAATTGCATCAAGCGGATTTAAAAATACAAGATAAATTTAATTGCAGGGGACTTACGTATTGGTTTGATGAAAACAGAAAAACGGCGTTTTGTTTAATTGAAGCTCCCAATAAAGAAGCCATAAAGGAAATGCATAACCAGGCTCACGGTGAGGTTCCGCATAAAATAATTGAAGTTGACAGTAATATAGTCGAATCTTTTTTAGGTAGAATTGAAGATCCTGTGAATGCTCAAAATACCAAATTAAACATCATAAACGATCCGGCTTTTAGGGTTATTATGGTTTTAAAAACCAGCAGTTATTTAAATAGATTAGAAGCAAACCAGTTTAATTTATTTGCGCAAAAATTTCATAATAGTGTTATAAAATCATTAAAATATTTTAAGGGAAGTATTGTTAAAAGCGATAATAACCATTATTTGGCATCTTTTAAATCGGTAAGCAATGCCGTTTCTTGTATCCTTAAAATTCAATCCAATTTTAAATATACCACCCCAAAATTCGATTCGAAAAATCGTAAAATTAAAATTGCTTTAAGTGCCGGAGTTCCAGTGTCTGAAGAGAAAAACCTTTTTGAAGAAGCCATAGTTTTGGCAACAAGAATGTGTGATATTGTGAATGCTCAATTGGTTATTTCTTACGAGGTGAAAGTATTGTATGAAAGTGAAAACAGAAATTTAATTATTGATAACAAATTAATTAAAGCTTTAAATCCGGCCGAAGAAAAGTTTTTAATCAAATTAATGAATTATGTTGAACAAGTATGGAATGCTTCCAGTTTTAACGTCAGTAATTTTAGCAAAGGTTTGGGATACAGTAAATCACAATTTTACAGAAAATTGATAAAGCTAACTGGTTTGTCTCCCAATAATTTTATTAAAGAATATAGATTGCAAAAGGCTTTAGAATTGCTACATAAACAAAGCAGAAACATCTCTGAAATTGCTTATGAATCCGGTTTTAATAGTCCTGCATATTTTTCTAAATGTTTTATGGAAAAATACGGTATTTTACCTTCAAAATATATTCAACAACATAAAACTTAGTCAATCTTGTTTTATTGAATGACCCAAAATTGTACTTATTTGAATTAAATGTAGCGGTATTTTCTTTTAGAGATCACTAAAATTGGAGAGGAAAAGATTAATTGAAAAGAGTAATATTTCTTGAGATAATTTTACTGAATATTTTATTACTAACTAAAAAATCAAATATTATGACAAAAACACTTTATGAACGCTTAGGCGGCAGAGAAGGAATTTCACGGATTGTGGATGACACTGTGGATGCACATATGAATAATCCTGCCGTAAATGCAAGATTTTTGCCTTTCAAAGAGCAGCCCGAAAAATTAGCTGTCATCAAACAGCACACCATTGAATTTTTTAGCGCCGGAAGTGGCGGGCCACCAATATATAATGGAAAGGATATGGTAACCGCCCATAAAGGAATGAATATTAGTCCGGCGGAATATATGCATACAATTGATGATATTTTTGCTGCTTTGGATAAAAACTCCATTGATGAAAACACAAAAAAAGATGTGCTTTCTATTCTTTGGTCTTTAAAGGGAATGATTGTTTCTCAATAATTAATTTAGGGTAAATTAATTGTTTGGCTATCTAACTAATTTTTAGTAACTTAGCTATACTATTAACTAAAAACATCTAATTATGAAGATTTTAAAAGGTTTATTGATTTTCATTATTGCATTATCTGTTTTGAATTGTATTACTGATGAAAAAAGGCTACAATTATGTTAAAGACAGAAAATTTAAAGGAAAACCAAAATATGTACGTCATTGAGCGTGAAATTCCAGATGCAGGTAAATTATCTGCGGAAGAATTGAAAGCCATTTCAAAAATTTCTTGTGCTGTGTTAGAAAAAATGGGCTCAGAAATTCAATGGGTTCATAGCTATGTCACTACGGATAAAATTTATTGTGTTTATCTGGCTCCAAACGAAGAAATGGTTCAGGAACACGCAAAACAAGGCGGATTTCCGGCAAATTCCGTAAGCAAGGTCGCGACGATGATTGATCCGAAAACTGCAGAATAATTTAGTCTTTTTAGCACTAAATTTATTGAAAGTAATAAAAAACCCATTGCTTTTGCAGTGGGTTTTTAAAATTAGGAATAGGCTATATTGCTTATGCTAACATAGTTACCGGATTTTCAATATATTGTTTTAAAGTTTGCAAAAAAGCAGCTCCGGTTGCGCCGTCAACTGTTCTGTGATCGCAAGCCAATGTAACTTTCATGGTATTGCCAACCACAATTTGGCCATTTTTAACCACAGGTTTTTCTATAATGGCACCTACCGATAAAATTGCCGAGTTTGGTTGATTGATAATCGAAGTAAATTCTGAGATTCCAAACATTCCAAGGTTAGATACCGTAAAAGTGCTTCCTTCCATTTCCGCTGGCGTTAATTTTTTAGATTTGGCCCTGGTGGCCATATCTTTTATTTCCGCTCCAATTTGAGTCATACTTTTTTGATCGGTAAAACGAGTTACCGGCACCACCAATCCGTCTTCAACAGCAACAGCAACCCCAATATTCACGTGGTGATTTATGCGTGTTCTGTCGTCAAACCATTGTGAATTCACTTTTGGATGTTTTTTCAAGGCCATAGCACTTGCTTTAACCACCATATCATTAAAAGATACTTTAGTGTCTGGCAATTCATTAATAATTCTGCGAGATTCAATGGCGTTGTCCATATTAATCTCCAGCATTAAATAATAATGAGGAGCTGTAAATTTAGATTCTGCCAATCTGCGCGCAATGGTTTTACGCATTTGAGAATTGGGCGTTTCTTCAAAACTTTCAGTTCCGGAAACAATCGGTGCAGCAACAGTGGCAGCGGCAGAAACTGCAGCCGGCACATAATTTTCAACATCCGATTTTACAATGCGTCCGCCTTCACCTGTTCCTGAAACAGTATTTAGATTGATTCCTTTTTCTGAAGCTATTTTTTTTGCCAAAGGCGATGCAATTATCCTTCCGGATGCATTTGCTGATACTGGTACTTGTGCAGTTTCAGTAACTTTAGCAGGTTCAGCGACCTCAGCAGTTTTTTCTGAAGCTTTTGGGGCTTCTGAAGTTTTTGTTGTTTCTGGCGATTTGGTTTCGCTTGGAGCACCTGCTTTAAATTCTTTTAGAATGGCGTCAATATCTTCACCTTCTTCGCCTATGATAGCCAATAATGAATCAACCGGAGCACTTTCGCCATCTTTTAAACCGATATATAAAAGCGTACCTTCATTAAACGATTCAAACTCCATTGTTGCTTTGTCGGTTTCAATTTCAGCTAAAATATCACCTTCTGAAATTTTATCGCCCACTTTTTTTAACCACTGTGCAACAACGCCCTCTGTCATTGTATCACTTAAACGTGGCATTGTTATAATTTCTGCCATTTATCTATGTTTTAAAAACGGATAATCTTTTTGTTCATAAACAATATCGTATAATAATTGTTTATCTGGATATGGAGATTCTTCAGCGAATTTCTGACATTCTTCCACTTTGTCTTTTACATCTTGATCCCAAGCTTTAATCTCTTTGTCCGTTGCGTATTTTTTTTCTTGTATCACTGTCAAAACCTGGGAAATCGGATCAATTTTACGATACTCGTCCACTTCTTCCTTAGTTCTGTATTTTTGGGCATCACTCATAGAATGACCTCTATAACGATACGTTTTTATGTCTAGCAATGTTGGTCCGTCACCTCTTCTGGCGCGTTTAATGGCTTCATCCATTGCTTCTGCCACTTTAACAGGATTCATTCCATCCACTGGTCCGCAAGGCATTTCATAACCCAAACCAAGTTTCCAGATATCTTCGTGATTGGAAGTTCTGCTTACAGAAGTTCCCATCGCATAACCGTTGTTCTCACAAATAAAAACAACCGGAAGTTTCCAGGTTATGGCCATATTAAATGTTTCGTGCAAAGAACCTTGTCTGGCCGCTCCATCTCCAAAATAAGTTAAGGTAACGCCATCGCGTCCAAAATATTTATCGGCAAAAGCCAAACCGGCACCTAAAGGAATTTGTCCGCCCACAATTCCGTGGCCTCCGTAAAAATTATGTTCAGGAGAAAATATGTGCATAGAACCGCCCATACCACGTGAAGTTCCTGTATCTTTTCCCAATAATTCTGCCATTATTCTTTTAGGATCAACACCCAATCCAATTGGTTGAACGTGATTTCTGTAAGCGGTGATCATTTTGTCATTTTTTTGCATCACGTGCAAAGCGCCCGCCAAAACAGCCTCTTGTCCATTATATAAATGCAGAAAACCTCTTACTTTTTGTTGGATATAAAGTGCTGCCAATTTATCTTCAAATTTTCTCCAAAACAGCATATCTTTATACCAGTTGATATAGGTTTCTTTCGTTATTTTTTTCATTTATAAAAAATATAAGTTTAAGTCGAATTGCAAAAATACCATTTTGCATTTTAGTAATTAAACAAACCACTATTTTTTTTACTATAAGGTTTTCGTAAATTTAAGAAAAGCATTAAGATATTTTATTTTGTCAATGCAATGGCTTATATTTTTTTCAAAAAAAAATCATTTTAGGCAATATTTTTAATGTTTAACAGTTATATTTACAGTAATTAAAGATGATACTACAGTTGTGGGGACGACAAAGTCTTTAATTTATTTTTGAAGTTAATTTTCTGATAGATAAGAAAAGTTAGAATAATATACTACAGTTGTGGGGACTACAAGTATTATTGCTTTTATAGAAAACATCAGAAATAAAAAGTCTCGAGATTTCTCGAGACTTTTTTTGTTATAAAGGTATTTGGTTTTATGATTCCATATAATCTTCAATAGGGTTACAAGAACAAATTAAATTTCTGTCTCCCAACGCATTATCAACTCTTGCCACAGATGGCCAAAATTTATTTTCTCTGATATAAGGAAGCGGAAAAGCAGCCTGCTCACGGGTATAAGAATTATTCCACTCATTTGCGGTGATTTCACTTTCAGTATGCGGTGCATTTTTTAACATTGGAATTAAAGCGCCATCATTGTCCATAATTTCACTTTTTATGTTGATAAGCGTATCACAAAAACGATCTAATTCCTGCTTTCCTTCACTTTCCGTAGG
>DPCK01000066.1 GCA_003516285.1 Lutibacter sp.
GATATGTTGGGAACCGGGAGCACTTTGATCCAAAAAACTGTCGGCCGATTTGAAAAAATAATTCCTTCAGAAAATATTTTAATTGCCACCAACAAAAAATACGAAAATTTGGTTTTTGAGCAGTTGCCGAAAATTTCACCGAAGCAATTGGTGTTAGAACCAGCCATGCGAAATACGGCGCCATGTATTTTATTCAGCGCTTTTAAAATTCATCATGAAAATCCGGATGGCATTATGGTAATTGCGCCATCAGACCATTGGATTGAAGACGAACTGGAATTTTTAAAAAACATTAAAACTGCTTTCGATTTTTGCACTGAAAATGATGCGTTATTGACATTGGGGATTCAACCAGCAACACCAAACACAGGTTACGGCTATATTCAGTTTGAAAATTCAGAAAATGAACTGAAAAAAGTTAAAAAGTTTACCGAGAAACCCAATTTGGAAAAGGCTGAACAATTTTTAAAAAGTGGCGATTACCTTTGGAATGCAGGTATTTTTGTATGGAGCGTTAAAAGCATTTTAAAAGCTTTTGAAACACATTTACCCGAAATGTGCAATCTATTTTCAAAAGGCGAAAGCAATTACAACACTGCTTTAGAAACCCAATTTATTGAAACGAATTATGCAATTTCAGAAAATATTTCCATTGATTTCGGCATTATGGAAAAAGCAACTAATGTTTATGTGTTGCCTGTAAATTTTAAATGGAATGATTTAGGAACCTGGAGTTCTTTATATAACGAATTAAAAAAAGATTCAGATCAAAACGCTACCTTGGGAGGTGAAGTTATTTACATAGATTCATCGAACAATATCGTAAAAACACAATCTAAAAAACGCGTGGTGATTCAAGGATTAAATGATTTTATTGTGGTTGAAAAAGATGATGTGATTCTTATTTGCCCAAAAGATAAAGAACAAGATATAAAACAAATCACTTCCGCAGTAAAAAACAAATTTGGAAAAGATTTTGTTTAAAAAAAAGTAATTATGGAAGACGAAAAAGACTTGAATCCGGCCGAAAAGAAAAAATTAAAAGAAGCTTGGGCAACCATAAAACAATTTTTATTCGAGTTGTTGGATATAAACCATGACACCGATAAAAAAGCGACTATTGAAGACATCAAAGAAAATATTTACATGAAAGGCCATACTGCCTGGGTGTTAATTTTTTCGGTTATTATAGCTTCTGTAGGATTAAATATCAGTTCCCCTGCAGTTGTGATTGGCGCGATGTTAATATCACCTTTATTGGGGCCAATTTTAGGAGTTGGCTTGTCGATTGGCACAAATGATATAGACACCTTAAAACGTTCCCTAACCAATTTTGGCGTTATGGTTGGGCTAAGTTTGTTAACCTCATTTCTTTTTTTTCTAATTCCAATCTTCAGAAATGAAACTCCGGAACTTTTGGCAAGAACTTCACCCGATGTTCGTGATGTATTTATTGCCATTGCTGGTGGTTTGGCATTGATTATTGCCATAAGCAGAAGAAGCAAACAAACAAATACGATTGCCGGTGTTGCTATTGCCACCGCTTTAATGCCACCGCTTTGCACAGCAGGATACGGACTTGCTATCGGGAATTTTAGTTATTTTGGCGGCGCGATGTTTTTATTTAGCATCAACACCATTTTTATTGCTTTGGCCGCTTTTGTTATTGTGAAATTTTTAAATTTCCCAATGGTTAAATATCTCGATTCAGCCAGCAGAAAAAGGATCGCAAGGTTGGTTTCAATTATTGCATTTGTAGTGTTTGCGGGAAGTATTTATCTGTTTTTTAACTTATTCAAAATAAATCAATTTAAACAATCTGCAACAAATTTAATTGCCGATATAAAAAAAAGCGGGGTAAGCATTATTGATGAAAAAGATGAAGATTTAAATTACAATGATAAAAGCATAAAAATTTATGTTTATGGCAAAAAGCTTTCTGCTGAAGAAATTAATTATTGGACGGCCAGGCTTCCACAATATGGACTTAAAGAAACAAAATTAATTATTGAACAAGGCGTTGATTCTGATTTAATACACGAGGTGCAAAACTTGACGGAATTGTATAATCAAAATCAAAAATTAATTTCATCCCGAGATGAATCATTGAAAGAAAAAGAAGATAAAATCAAACTTCTTGAAACTGAATTGGGCAAATTTTACAAAAATCAAATTCCTTTTGTTCAAATTAGCAAAGAAGCCCAAATCAATTACAGTGGCCTAAAGCAATTAAGTTATTCCAGGCTTTATAAAACCAATTTTAAAACGATAGATACCATACCTGTATTTAGTGTCGTTTGGGATACCTCCGTAAAAAATCAGAAACAAGAGGAAATTAGGTTGAAAAAATGGCTTAAAACGCGTTTAAATTTAGACACGCTTGTTGTCAACAATCGTTAAAAATCGAAAATAACCCCAAATCTCGGAAGCACAGTGCCTGAAGTATTTTCTACACTTTCCAACACATATTTGGAATTGTTATTGGCATCAATTATTTTATTTCCGTTGGCATCCAAAGTTGGAATTAAATAAGGTTGCTCAATCGTTTCGCCAGCCAAAACATTTTGCACATCCACATAAAAATTTAGGGAGAATTTTTTCCAAAACCACGTTTTATCTATGCGAAGATCCAATTGCGAAAAAGTTTTAAATCGTTCGGTATTCAATTGGCTGAAATCTAAAATTCCCTGATTGGTCACATCGTAATTTGCAATTTCTGAAGATGCATCCATATCATATGGCGTATAAGGCCGGCCACCAACCAATCTAAATTTACCGCCTATTTCCCAATTTCTTTTC
Organism: Lutibacter sp.; assembly: GCA_003516285.1. Taxonomy (GTDB): domain Bacteria; phylum Bacteroidota; class Bacteroidia; order Flavobacteriales; family Flavobacteriaceae; genus Lutibacter. The sequence continues at coordinate 2,800 of DPCK01000066.1, forward strand.
AGCTTTTTCCCTGCTGTTAAGGTTAACAAATGTTTATTATCCCAGGTTGAAGGAATATAGGTGTTTAAATTGTCTTTAAACTCACTCACCACATACGTATAAGACAATATACCATACAATCCGGCGTAAGACTTTTTTTGTGCGAATAATTCAAAGCCATAGGATCTTCCTTCGGAGGTTGAAATTACTTCTTCATTCCCCACAACGCCAAAATCGGCACCCAAATTTGCCAGGCTAATTTGATTTCTGACAGAAAAAGGATAATTTTTGTAGGTTTTATAAAAACCTTCCACACTAATTTTTGAACTGTTGTTTGGCGTAAATTCGAATCCGCTTACCCAATGATTTGCCTGAATGTATTTTAATCCGTTGTTTTTATTCACTAAATTGTTTTCCGCATCTCTATAACCCAAAATTGTATAGGTTGGTAACTGAGAATAAATACCTGCTGTTGCATTTAAGGTGAGCTTGTCCGTAAGTGAATAGGCTATGGAAACTCTTGGTGAAAATTGATTTAGAAGGTTTCGCATTTCAGCATCATAATCCGTTCCATCCATACGAAATCCTAAAGAAGCCGCCAATTTGGAATGGAAATATTTTTTTGAAATTTGCCCAAATACCGCGTATTTAAACATCGCCAGTTCCGAAGAAAAATCTACTACAGAAACGCCTTCTGTATTGGCAATTTTTTGAAATGTTGTATTTAAGTATTTGGCTTGTTCCAAACCAAAACCAATTGATAATTTGTAATTATTGGCTGTAGTTGAGGTGTTTTCAAAACGTAACTTGTTTTCAATTTCTTTTGAAGTATAGTCTAACAACAAATCGGACGCATTGGCTGTGTTATTAAAATACTTTTTAGCATTGTTACTGAGCTCATTTCTGCTCACCACCACCTGTTGAATGGAATTACCTCCATAATGCTTGTAAGCGGCTCCTATTGTATAATTCCATTGCTCCTGCACCGGAACAATACTTAAAATATAACGATTTCTTTTGATGGTTTCTTCATCGGTAACATTCTTATTCACACTTTCATTTAACTTAAACTTATCGATGGCACCAAGGCCGATTAAACTAATTTCACTGTTGGCATCCAATTGGTGTTTTACCTTAAACTGAAAATCGTTGTAAGTTGGCAAAAAAGGCAGTTTAATCAGTTTAAACAGGAACTGTAAATACGATTGGCGAACCGATGCTATAAACGTTGTTTTATCATTTATTGGACCATCCAAAGTGATTCCGGCATCTGATGTTCCCAAAGTTGCCCTTGTATTTATTTTCTCTGGATTTCCATCCTTCTGCGTAAACTCAATCACAGAACTCAATGCATTTCCTCTATTTGCCTCAAAGGCACTGGTATAAAAATCGACATTTCGTATTAAATCGGCATTGATAATTCCCACCGGTCCACCCGTAGAGCCTTGTGTTTGAAAATGATTGATCACAGGTACTTCTATCCCGTCCAAATAAAATTTATTTTCAACAGGTGAACCGCCTCTAATGATGATGTCATTTCTGAAACCCGGATTTGAAGCAACACCAGGAAGCGATTGAATCACTTTTAAAACATCCCGATTTCCGCCAGGATTTCTTTCAATTTCAGCGATGCCTAGAGATTGCCGCGATAGCGGACTTTCAATTGATTTTTTGAACAATTTGCTTTGCACAACCACTTCATCCAATTGCTCATTATCCTGGATTAATTCTATATTAATGAAAGGCGTTTTTTCATTGGTAACCAAATAATCCTCCGATAAAGCCGTTAAATATCCCAAATAGGATGCTTGCACTTTTGCATAACCCAACGGAACATTTTTAATGATAAAAGCCCCATTTTCATCTGAAATGGCACCAATATCTGTTCCAACCACAAGAACATTTACAAAAGGCATTTGCCCTCTTGTTTGTATATCAATCACTTTTCCTTTAATAGTTCCTGTATTCTGTGAAAAACCAATTGTAAGGCTTAATAAAAAAATGGAAAGGGCAATCTTTTTTATCATAACGTAATTGTTCAATTTAATGCAAAGATATAATTTTGTTTAATATTATTTAAATTTTGTTAAACATTTTATTGATAAAAATTAAAAAAGCCCCAAACTGATTTGTTTAGGGCTTTTGTGGTGAGAGAAGGATTCGAACCTTCGAAGCTTGCGCAGCAGATTTACAGTCTGCCCTCGTTGGCCACTTGAGTATCTCACCAAATTTTAACTAAAAAGCTCCTCGGTATTGAGAAGCTTTTTGTGACCGGGCTGGGGCTCGAACCCAGGACCACCTCCTTAAAAGGGAGGTGCTCTACCAACTGAGCTACCAGGTCAATCTCTTTCTTTTTAGCGGGTGCAAATATAAGGGTATATTTAATAAAAACAAACTTCTTAACTACTTTGTTTCTTTTAAATATGCCTCTCTTACTTTTCTGAATAAATTGGAAGAATACACGAAATTTACAACCGCTTCATTTTCAGTAATAAAAATCTCTTTATTGGATCCTTCCCATTCTTTTACGCCATCTTTCAATAAAATAATTTTTTCGCCAATTTCCATCACAGAGTTCATATCGTGGGAGTTTATCACCGTAATTATTTCATATTCCTCTGTAATTTCTTTGATTAAATTATCAATAACGGTGGCTGTGTTTGGATCTAAACCAGAATTAGGTTCATCGCAAAACAAGTACTTCGGATTCATTACAATGGCTCGGGCAATGGAAACACGCTTTTGCATTCCTCCAGATAATTCTGCCGGAAATTTTTTNNGAATCGTATAAAGCGCCACCTTGAAATACCATCCCAATTTCTTGTCTTAACAGCCTTTGCTCCTTAATGTCAAGTTCCTTCTGTTTTCTTCCATCAAAACAAATAATACCACTATCAGGAATATGTAATCCAACCAAACATTTTAAAAAAACGGTTTTTCCTGATCCGCTTTGGCCAATTATCATACTGGTGACTCCTTTTTCAAAAGTGGTTGAAACACCTTTTAAAACAGGTACGCCTTTAAATTCTTTATATAAATCACTAACTTCAATCATTTAGGCTAATAGCATTTGGGTTAAAAAATAATTTAATAAAATGATGACAACACTGGTCCAAACTACCGCTTGTGTGCTTGCCCTGCCCACTTCCAAAGAACCACCTTTTACATAATAGCCGTGGTAAGCCGGTACGGTTGCGATCACAAATGCAAAAACCACCGTTTTTATCAAAGCATATTGAATATAATAGGGATCAAAATCGAGACGTAGACCATACAAATAATCTTCACTATAAAATAAATCGGTTAACGTACCGGCTACATATCCGCCAAATATTCCCAAAAACATTGCCAATGAAATTAATAAGGGATAAAAAAACATCGTTGCAATAATTTTTGGCAACACCAAATAATTTAATGAATTGATTCCCATGACTTCCAGCGCATCAATTTGTTCTGTAACACGCATGGTGCCAATACTCGACGAAATGTAAGACCCAACCTTACCGGCCAGAATCACACTCATAAAAGTGGGCGCAAATTCCAATATCATAGATTGTTTTGTAGCAAAACCAATCAAGTATTTAGGAATAAAAGGATTGTCAACATTTAATGCCGTTTGAATAGCTATAACACCACCAACAAAAAAGGAAATAAATGCTATAATCCCTAATGATTTAAGCCCTAAATCTTCAATTTCCCTAAACAACATTTCTCGAAAAACTGACCATTTTTGAGGTATTCTAAAAACTTGCCGAAGCATGATAAAATACTTCCCAATATGCCTTAAATAGTTCATTAAATTAATTTTTGGCTAAATTATTAAATTTATACTTCCTATAATCCCTTTTTACGACTTAATTGATAACTGTCAATAAAAAATAACATTTATGAATTATAACAATATTAATTAAAAAAAAATCCTCCAAAAAATAGAAGGATTTAATTTTTTGACATAAAAAAAATTGATTTAGACGCGGTATTCGTCGGCTTTCCAATTTACAATTGCCTTTTTAATATCTGTTTCAGAAAGATTTTGCATCGCTGCTTTATCAGCCAGTGTTACAAATTCATCATCAGGTGCAAAACGCAACCCCACAAATTGTCGGGTAGTTAAATTATTGCTGATGGATTTGCCTGTTAAAATGAAATATCTCAATTTTTCCTCTGCTCTAATAGCCCTGTCTTGGGCTTTTAAAGCGAATGATCTTATGAAATAAAACATAAAAAATAAAATAAAAGCCAGCAAAACCAATAATGAAGCTGAGTACAAACTGTCCTCTGATGCCTTCCATAAATTTCGTATTGATCCGCCCAAAAAAGCCAGAATGGCCAAAAATGTTATTACGTGATATCCAAACACATATTTTCCGTGATTCTTATAATTCTGTTGTTTCATTGCGATGATTTAAAAGTTAAACACAACAAAATACGTATAAAAAAACAAGAATTGAACAATTTAATTCGAAGAATTCTACACTTACTATCAAAAAAAACCTCCAACAATAAAGT
>DPCK01000102.1 GCA_003516285.1 Lutibacter sp.
CCTTCTTATGTTTTGGGCGGACAAGGAATGAAAATTGTGATCAATAAAGAAGAACTGGAAAAACACGTGGTTGATTTACTTCGAAAAATTCCGAATAATATGTTGCTGTTGGACCATTATTTGGATGGTGCCATTGAAGCGGAAGCTGATGCTATTTGCGATGGGGAAGAAGTATATATTATTGGCATTATGGAACACATTGAACCTTGCGGGGTTCATTCCGGCGATTCAAACGCTACCTTGCCGCCATTTAATTTGGGAGAATTTGTTTTGCAACAAATTAAGGATCACACCCTAAAAATTGCCTTGGCTTTAAGAACTGTTGGGTTAATTAATATTCAGTTCGCCATTAAAGATGATATTGTTTATATTATTGAAGCGAATCCGAGAGCGTCTCGTACGGTGCCGTTTATTTCAAAAGCGTATAAAGAGCCTTATGTAAACTATGCCACAAAAGTGATGCTGGGTGCAAATAAGGTGAAAGATTTTAAATTTAATCCGCAATTGAATGGCTTTGCCATTAAGCAACCAGTATTTTCATTCAATAAATTTCCCAATGTAGACAAAAAATTAGGTCCGGAAATGAAATCCACCGGTGAAAGTATTTTGTTTATCGACAGTTTAAAAGACGATCAGTTTTACGAACTGTATTCTCGAAGAAAGATGTATTTGAACAAATAAAGAGGTTTTAGAACCTAAAAGAGCGCCTTGCGCTCTTTTTTTATGCAAAAATTGTAGCATATTAATTTATTATATATATTTGTTCAACTAAACTTAATTTACTTTGAACAATATTAAAACCGAGTTCACTATAAAGGATCTTGAAAATTTTTCAGGAATCAAAGCACATACCATTCGGATTTGGGAAAAAAGGTACAATTTATTTCAACCTAAAAGAACCGATTCAAATATTAGATATTATGATATGGATGGTTTGCAAAAACTGTTAAACGTTTCATTGTTATACAATAACGGTCTTAAAATATCAAAAATAGCAGACTTGTCGGAGGCAAAAATTGCCTTATCGGTTAGGGAGTTGGTATTTAATAAAGGCGCGGAAAGCCAGTCAACTGTTTCATTCAAATTGGCGATGCTCAATTTTGATGAAGGGTTGTTTAACCAAACCTATAACAATCTTATATCACAATCAACTTTTCGGGCTATTTTTACTGAAATTTTCATTCCTTTACTGAAAGAAATTGGCATTTTGTGGCAAGTGCAATCCATAACTCCGGCCCACGAACATTTTATCACAAATTTAATTAAGCAAAAGATTTTAATCAATGTAGAAAAATTGCAATTTCTTCAGCCAAATAAAAATGGAAGAAAATTTGTGTTGTATTTGCCAATGAATGAAATTCACGAACTCGGTTTGCTCTATTTGCATTTTGAATTGTTGTTTCACGGATATCATTCGGTTTACCTGGGACAAAGCGTTCCTGTTGAAAACTTGAACGATCTTCAAAGAATATTTAGTGACGTTTGCTTCGTTACTTATTTGACTGTTGAACCTTCAAATGAACCTGTTGAAGATTATTTAAAGAATGTTTTTAGTGAGGTACTTCAGAATACCAACGATACTTTATGGGTTCTGGGATCAAAATTGGCGCAATTTGATTCGGATTCTTTCATTAATAATCAAATAAAAATATTTAAATCTCCGGTTGACGTGTTAAATATTTTATAAATTTTTTTGAATAATTTGTTTTTGTTTAACTTATTTGTATATTTGTTAAACAAAATGAAGAAAAAAATTATCATAATAGGTTCAGGGTTCTCCTCATTAGCTGCTTCTTGCTACTTGGCAAAAGCAGGTTATGAGGTTTCCATCCTTGAGAAAAACAGCAGTGTTGGCGGGAGAGCCCGGCTGCTGACGAAAAACGGATTTAAATTCGACATTGGTCCAACTTGGTATTGGATGCCCGATGTTTTTGAAAAATTCTTTGCCGATTTCAACAAAAAACCATCCGACTTTTACGATTTGGAAAAACTTGCTCCAGCTTATCAGGTTTATTTTGACCAACTTGATTCGTTGCTCATTTCAGATAAAATAGAAGAAATCTATAAAGTTTTCGAAAACGAAGAAAAAGGTAGTTCTGTTTATCTGAAGAAATTTTTAAAAGCCGCTAAATTCAATTATGAAGTTGCGGTAAATAATTTGGTTTACAAACCTGGAAATTCCATTACTGAATTGGTGACTTTTGATACCATTTATAACGTAAACCAGTTTTTTAAAAGTATTAGCACAGAAGTTCGCGGACATATTAAAAGTCAAAAATTAATACAAATTTTAGAGTTTCCTGTTTTGTTTTTGGGTGCAAAACCGTCGAATACACCTAGTTTTTACAGCTTTATGAATTATGCCGATTTTGGTTTGGGCACTTGGCATCCAAAAGGCGGAATGTTTGAAGTGGTTAAGGGTTTTGTGACTTTGGCTGAGGAATTGGGCGTTAACATAAAAACAAAACAAAACGTTGAAAAAATTGTTGTTGAAAAAGGGATTGTAAAAGGTGTTCAGGTAAATAAGCAGTTTTTGGCTGCAGATTTTGTTGTGAGCGGCGCAGATTATCACCATTCGGAAACGTTGTTGGATGAGAAATACAGAATGTATTCAGAAAAATATTGGAACAAAAGAACTTTTGCGCCTTCAGCTTTGTTGTTCTATGTTGGCTTCAGCAAAAAATTGAAAAATGTTTCTCATCATACCTTGTTCTTCGATTCGAATTTCGACAAGCATGCCGTTGAGATTTACGATTCGCCGCAATGGCCAAAAGATCCGCTTTTTTATGGAAGTTTCCCAAGTATTACCGATGACAGTTTTGCCCCAAATGGTTCTGAAGCGGCTACTTTTTTAATTCCGATTGCGCCCGGAATAATTGATATTCCTGAAATACGCGAAGAATATTTCCTAAAAATAATTGAACGTCTTGAAAAATTAACTGATCAAAACGTGAAGGATTTTATCATTTTTAAAGAATCTTACTGTGTAAACAATTTTGTGAAAGATTACAATTCATATAAAGGAAATGCCTACGGATTGGCAAATACATTGACACAAACTGCATTTTTACGGCCTAAAATTCAAAGCAAAAAAGTGAAGAATTTATTTTTTACCGGGCAGTTAACCGTTCCCGGTCCGGGAGTTCCTCCGGCAATTATTTCGGGCAAGATTGTGTCAGAATTATTAATGAAAACTGTTTAATTAATGAAACGAGCCATAACAAATTTTGATACACACAGAAATGATTAATGGCGAACCAGCCAGCCGGCAGGCAGGCAGCAGCTGTACCAATAAAAAATAAAAGATAAACAGATGAAACAAATTTTTGATGAAACTTCGTTTTTGTGCAGCAAAATTGTTACAAAAAAATACAGTACCTCTTTTTCTTTGGCCGTTAAAATGCTGGCGCCAAAAATAAGGGAAGCCATTTTTGGCATTTATGCTTTTGTGAGGTTTGCTGATGAAATTGTGGATTCTTTTCACGATTTCAAAAAAAATGAATTGATTAACGAATTTGAACACGATTATTATAAAGCTTACAATACCGGAATTAGTTTAAATCCGATTTTAAACGGCTTCCAGTTAACGGTCAAAAAATACAATATCGATGATGAATTGATTCAGGCTTTTTTAAAAAGCATGAAACTTGATTTAAATAAAGCTGAATACAATACCGAAGACGAATACAATGATTATATATATGGATCGGCCGATGTTGTTGGTTTGATGTGTTTAAAAGTATTTGTTGATGGCGATAATGAAAAGTATGAAAAACTTAAAGGTTATGCGATGAGTTTGGGTTCGGCTTTTCAAAAAGTGAATTTTTTGCGTGATTTAAAAGATGATTATGAAGTGTTAAACCGTTCTTATTTTCCGGGAATCAATTTGCAATCGCTAGATTTAACTTCAAAAAATAAAATTATTGCAGAAATAGAACACGATTTTGAAGAAGCCTATAAAGGCATAAAATTATTGCCAATGGAAGCCAAATTTGGGGTTTATACCGCCTATATTTATTACAAAGGCTTGCTTAAAAAACTAAAAAGCACGCCATCGGAAAAAATAATGAATACTAGAATCAGAATTTCCAATCCGGTTAAAATTAGTTTGCTGGCGCGATCATTTGTGGTTTTTAAATTAAATTTGATGTAATTTTATAAAATGAAACTATTACTTTTCTTTTTAATGTATAATTCATTATCGGCATCGGTTTTAGACAATGTCAGAAATCAGTTTCCCAAAATTAATTCAATAGAAGAAGCCGAATTTTATATGAAATTACTGGAAAATGAAAATGATCCGGCATCGAAAGCATATTATGCGGCAATGTTTTTTATGAAAGCCAAATATGTAAAATTTCCATTGTCAAAATACAATTATTTCAAAAAGGGCAAAGCTGCTTTAGATCAATTGATTTTGGAAAATAAATCAAATATTGAAATAAGGTATTTGCGTTTTGTGTTTCAAAATGAATTGCCGGCTTTTTTGAACTATCATTCCAATATCGAAGAAGACTTTTCGGAAATTATTAAAGATTTTAAAAATAGTGATTTAAATAAGGAATTTAAGCAAAAAATATTGAAAAATATGTTGTTGGTCAAAAGTGTTAATAAAAATCAAGCAACTCAAATTAAATTATTGTCTGATAAAATATGATGTTCTTACTCATTACAATGGTAACTTTTTTATTGATGGAAAGTGTGACTTGGTTAACGCATAAATTTGTGATGCACGGATTTTTGTGGTATTTTCACGAAGACCACCATCAGCCCAAGTATCAAAATTGGTTTGAGCGAAATGACATATTTTTTGTCATATTTGCCATCCCAAGCATCGTATTATTTTACTTTGGTTTGGAAGGCGGCTTAAACTATCGTTTTTTTATTGGTTTGGGATTTATGTTTTACGGGCTGGCTTATTTTTTGGTGCACGATGTATTAATTCACAAGCGTTTTAAATGGTTTAATAAAACAAATAACAAGTATTTGGTTGGATTAAGAAAAGCGCATAAAGTCCACCACAAACATTTGGGAAAAGATGAAGGCGAGTGTTTTGGGATGTTATTTGTGCCTTTCAAATACTTTAAAATATAATGAGTCTTTATTTAATTTTAAATATAGCCTCCTTTATTGTTCCTTTTGCGTACAGTTTTGAAAAAAGAATGCATTTTATACGGTGGTGGAAATCTGTTTTTCTCTCCATTTCCATTGTAGGCATTTTTTTCATTGTTTGGGATATCATTTTTACGCAGCAAGGCGTTTGGGGCTTTAACCCTGACTATCATTTGGGCATAAATTTATGGGGTTTGCCCATTGAGGAAATCTTGTTTTTTGTCTGCATTCCTTACGCAAGTATTTTTACCCACTTTGCTTTTCTTTATTTCTTTGAAAACACAAAATTGTCCGATAAATTAACAAAATATATCAGTATTATTTTATTGATATCGGCAATTTTGGTCTTGTTTTACGCATTTCCAAAAAAATACACAACCGTTACATTCAGTCTGTTCATCTTATTAATGGTCTTTTCCTTATGGAAAAAGACACCAGTATTACCTCGGTTTTTTATCACTTTTCTTATCATACTCATTCCTTTTTTTTTGGTGAACGGCATTTTAACCGGCAGTTTTATTGAAAATGAAGTTGTTTGGTATAATAATGATGAAAATTTGAACATCAGATTGTTTACCATTCCTGTTGAAGATGCTGTCTACGCTTTTAATATGTTGTATCCGAGCATACTTTTGATAGAATTTTTTAAAAAGAAATTCAATAAGGAACAAAAGTTTTAAGATGAATAAAGAAGAAATTTCAGTTTTTTGGTTTCGTCGCGATTTGAGGTTGGAAGACAATTGCGCTCTATTCCATGCGTTAAATTCAGAATATGCGGTGCTGCCAATTTTTATTTTTGATGACGCTATTTTAAATGAATTGCCAACTAACGATCCAAGGGTAACTTTTATATATGAAACTTTAGCAAGTATCAATAATGAATTGGCAAAACTAAATGCTTCGTTGTATGTTAAAAAGGGAAATCCGGTTGAAATTTTGGCCACTATTTTTGAAGAATTTAACATAAAAAATGTGTTTTTCAATAAGGATTATGAACCTTATGCTAAAGAACGGGACGAAAAAATAAGGCTGATTTGCAAACAAAAAAATATTGAATGTTTCACTTTTAAAGATCAGGTTATTTTTGAAGAAGCGGAAATTGTGAAAGCAGACGGACTGCCATATAGCGTTTATACGCCCTATAAAAATAAATGGCTCGAAAAATACCATACCAATTCACCGGTTGAATACAAATCTGAAAGTTTAAAAGAACATTTCTTCAAATCAAGTCTAACATTTCCATCATTAAAGAGCATTGGTTTTGAAGAAAGCAACATTAAAGTATTGCCTTTCAAGGTTGAATGTATCAAAAAATATCAGGATATTAGGGATATTCCTTCTGTTGAAACGTCTAACGCTTCGGTGTTTTTGCGTTTTGGAACCATAAGCGTGCGTAAATTGGTGGATTATGCCAATAAAACGAATCAAATTTACTTGAGTGAATTGATATGGCGTGAATTTTTTATGCAAATCCTTTTTCATTATCCGAAAGTGGTCAATGAAAACTTTAATTCGAAATATAATTTTATTCCCTGGAGAAATAACGAAGTTGAATTTAAATTGTGGTGCGAAGGNNAAACATTTATTGGTTGACTGGCGTTGGGGCGAAGCGTATTTCGCTGAAAAGTTGCTCGATTTTGAATTGTCATCAAATAACGGAAATTGGCAATGGGTTGCAGGCACTGGTTGCGATTTGGCACCTTATTTCAGGGTATTTAATCCAACAACGCAACAACAAAAATTTGATGCAGATTTTAAATACATCAAAAAGTGGATTCCCGATTTTGATCAAATTGCAATTCCGGAAATAGTGGATCATAAATTTGCCCGAGAACGTTATTTAAACGCTGTAAAAAGTAGTTTTTTTCCTTAATATATGCCAAATACTTTGGTTACTCTATTGCATATTTATGCAATTTTTAGATAAGCCGAAAGTTAATTTTATGCATTAAAAATCAGCGCTATTTACGTAATCATTGATTTAGCGATTCATTTATTTTCATTTTCCCATAAATCTGTATAAAAATAGTCAATTCGATAAATTTTACAATTTATGATCTCCAAATCGGAAGAAATTTTCGATTTTAAAATGTTACAAATATAGCGCACTTCAAATTTCGTTTAAAAAAAATATTTTTAACACATTTAAAAACAATAAGTTATAATGTGTATTTGAATTGATTCCAAATAATTTTATCACTTAATTAGCTGACATATGTCATTATAAATAATACTTTATTACCATAGTTTTACAACATAAATTTAGAATAGTAAATTAAATTATTTATAAAATAAAGGAAATCAAAAAAACTTCATTTTATAAATTTTTTCAGCGTAAATATTAAGTAATATGAAACAAGAAAGTGTAAAACTAATTTGTGATGCCAATGAAGCAGTAGCGATCATTGCACACAAAACGAATGAGGTTTGTGCAATTTACCCAATCACGCCGTCGTCGCCAATGGGTGAACACGCAGAGGTGTACAGTTCAAAAGGCCAAACAAATATTTGGGGCAACATTCCTAGAATTGTTGAAATGCAAAGTGAGGGCGGTGCTGCTGGCGCTGTTCACGGCTCACTTCAGGGAGGCGCCTTAACAACAACATTTACGGCATCGCAAGGATTGTTGTTGATGATTCCTAATATGTATAAAATTGCAGGTGAATTATTGCCAGCCGTAATCCACGTGGCCGCAAGAACACTTGCAACTCACGCTTTATCAATTTTTGGGGATCATTCAGATGTTATGGCAACTCGGGCAACAGGATTCTCTATGTTGTTTGCGGGTTCCGTTCAAGAAGCACACGATTTTGCCTTAATTTCACAGGTTTCTGCCTTAAAAAGCAGGGTTCCATTTTTAAATATTTTTGACGGATTTAGAACATCTCACGAAATTTCTAAAATAAACGGAATTCCTGATGATGTCATTAAAGCAATGATGCCGGAAGAAGAAGTAATGAAACACAAAAAAANNCAGGCACGTGAAGCTGCCAATACTTATTACCAAAATGTTCCAGGAATTGTTCAAAAAACAATGGACGAATTCTATAAACATACTGGCAGAAGATACAGTTTGTTCTACTATATTGGACATCCAGAGGCTGAAAAAGTAATCATAGTAATGGGTTCAGGTGACGGACCAATAAGAGAAACCATTGACACTTTGGTTGAAAAAGGCGAAAAAGTGGGTGCTTTAATCGTTCGTTTATACCGTCCGTTCTCCGTTTACGATTTTATCGAAAATATTCCTAAAACAGCTAAAAAAATTGCGGTTTTAGACAGAACAAAAGAACCAGGAAGTATTGGAGAGCCTTTATATTTAGATGTTGTTACC
>DPCK01000099.1 GCA_003516285.1 Lutibacter sp.
GAAACGCTGTTTCACGAAAAACAAATGCTGATAGAAAATTGCCTTTTTGGGGTGGATATCAATCCGAACTCGGTTAAAATTTGCCGTTTGCGTTTGTGGATTGAGTTGCTGAAAAATGCCTACTACAAAAATGCCACAGAGCTGGAAACGTTGCCGAATATTGACATCAACATCAAATGCGGAAACTCTTTGGTGAGCCGTTTTGCCATTGATGCCGATTTAAGCCAGGCGCTTAAAAAAAGCAAATGGAACATTGACAGCTACCGAATAGCAGTTGACACGTACCGAAACGCCGAAAACAAAGCGCAAAAACGTGAAATGGAAAAACTGATTGCCGACATAAAATCGGATTTTAGGAGCGAAATTACGTTAAACGACACCAAAGCCAAGAAACTGCGCAAACTGTCGGGCGATTTGTTTATGCTCACCAACCAAACCCAATTGTTTGAAATGGGCAAAAAGGAAAAAGCCGCGTGGAACAAAAAAGTAACCGGTCTTACCCAGGAAACTGCAGCCATAACTGCCGAAATTGAAGAAATAAAAAGCAATAAAATTTTTGAAAATGCTTTTGAATGGCGTTTTGAATTTCCCGAAGTGCTGAACAATGATGGTGATTTTATGGGTTTTGACGTGGTGATTGGCAATCCGCCGTATGTACAATTACAAACTATAAAAGAAATATCCCGACAACTTGAAAGGTTTGAATATCTAACCTTTACAAGTATGGGCGACTTATATGCTTTGTTTTATGAAAGAGGTAATCAAATCTTGAGAGATAAAGGTGTTTTATGTTTTATTTCGGGAAGTGCTTGGATGCGAACAAATTATGGACAAAACTTAAGAACTTATTTTAACAATCATACAAGTTTATTAGAGGTTATTGACTTATCTGATTGTGATATTTTTGATAGTGCAACAGTACTTACCACGATTATTACTTTTGAGAAATCAGCTCATAAAAACCCAATTAAAGCAATTAGATTTACGAAAAAAGACCAAAGCAAACTTCTAAATCTTAAAGAAGTGTTTGATAATGAGCACACTTTAATTGATTCTTTTCCCGAGAACTCTTGGGTGATTTCAGACCAAGCAACCTACTATATTAAAAGTAAAATTGAACATCAAGGAAAAAAACTTATTGATTGGGATATTAATATTAATTATGGCATTAAAACAGGATATAATGAAGCATTTATTATTGATGGTAAAACTAAAAATGAACTGATAGCGAAAGATCCTAAAAGTGCTGAAATAATCAAACCATTACTTCGTGGAAGAGATGTAAAGCGATATTATTATAATTTTGAAGATTTGTGGTTGATAAATTCTCACAATGGTATCAAAGACAAAAATATTAGCCCAATTAAGATTGAGGAATATCCAGCAATTAAAGATTTTTTAGACACACATTGGAATAAAATATCTGGTCGAAGCGACAAAGGAGATACTCCATACAATTTAAGAAATTGTGCTTATTTAGAGGATTTTGAAAAGCCTAAAATCATTTATCCGAATATGACAAAGTTTTTACCTTTCACCTATGATAATAGCGGCTTTTATACGAATCAAAAATGTTTTATATTAACAGGAAATCATTTAGAGTATTTGGTTTCCTTTTTAAATTCAAAACTTTTTAAATATTGCTTTGAAGAAAATTTTCCAGAACTACAAGGCAATACAAGAGAACTAAATAAAGTTATTTTTGAACAGATTCCAGTAAAACAAATTTCTGATGAAATACCTTTTATAGAAATGGTAAATGCAATTCTATCAGCCAAAAAACAAAATCCGCAAGCCGACACCACCGATTTGGAAGCCCAAATAGACCAATTGGTTTACGCGCTTTATGAGTTAACGGAAGATGAAATCAAGATTGTGGAACAAACTTGATTCACGAACTCTGGTGCTCGTCTGTGACGAGTACCTACTTAAATTAGCAACTAAAACATAGCGTTTGCAACGCGGTTTACAACAAATATAATAACGATTTAAAAGTATGCTTCTGCTTTTTATAGTATGGTTTTCTTAAAAGTAATATATTTGAGTAAAAACAATGTCTGAGAAATACAACGTTATTGATAGTACAGTACCGACTTTTATTACAATAACAATTGTAGACTGGGTAGATTTATTTACACGACCTATTTATTGTAATATCTTAGATGAATCCTTAAATTATTGTATCAAGGAAAAAGGTTTGAGTGTTCATGCTTATGTATATATGACGAGTCATATTCATTTAATTGTAACTGCATTTGATGGCGAATTGCAAAATGTTATTCGTGATTTTAAAAAATTTACATCAAAAAAACTAATAGAGGCTATTAAAGAACATCCAGAGAGCAGACGAGAATGGTTATTATGAAAATTTAGTTTTGAAGCTCAAAAATCGGGAAGGGCTAAAAATTATAAATTATGGCGAGATGGCTTTCACCCTGTTTTATTAGATTCTTTGGAAAAAATAGAGCAGCGTTTAAACTACATACACTATAATCCTATTGAAGCAGAAATTGNNTTTTTTGTAATGTAAATGTAGAACCATTATGGTGATTTTATTTATAGCCGCGTTGCAAACGCTTTGTTTTGTTCACGCAAGCAAGCAGGTACTCGTCACAGACAAGCACCAGAAGGGAAGTAAGTAGGTACTCGTCGCAGACGAGCACCAGAAGGTTATGTAAATAGCAGTTATAGGAATTATGAAGAAGACAATACTGTTTTTTGTAATGTAAATGTAGAACCTTTATGGTGATTTTATTTATTAAGTTATAAGAGCCGCGTTGCATACGCTTTCTTTTTTTGTACAAAAGTAAGTAGGTACTCGTCGCAGACGAGCACCAGAAGGCGCAATTGATTTAAATTAATGATTTTGGCAGAAGGTTGATTCGCAAGGCACGAGCGGGACGCTCGCGCCAGCGAGGGAAAAACAGGCTTGTTGTGGCGAAATGGAAAGCCTAATACCACACCTCAAGAAAGCAACCCAATTACTGTTGATGGGCTTAATTCTTATATAAATTACAACGCCCCAAACAGCGATAATTTACCAAATTATTATAGAGTCGATTTTTCATCAACCTATAAATTTAACCTTAATGAAAAATTTGACGCTATGGCCGGTGTTTCAATTTTAAACATATTAAACACCAAGAATATTTTAAATACTTATTACAAGATAATTCCTGAAGGTACCATAAGAACCACTAATAATATTGCTTTAGGCACCACTCCAAATTTCACTTTTAGAGTTTCTTTTTAAAAATTAAAATTCTTAAAGGGACATCATTTTTTATAAAAATATCCAGTTGAGATTCAAATTAAATTTTTTTATTTAAAACTATTCATTTAACGGTAGGGTTTTCTCCCTGCTGTTTGTTATATAATTTGTATGGTAGCTATTTACACACAAACGGATTATAAACTATTAAATAAATTCTAAGTCAAAAAGATATCATACTTAAAAAAGTATTCATCTCCATGAAGAATATTGATTTTTTCCTTAGAATTATTTAATTAAAAATTAAAAAAAATGAAATTATTAAAAAAATTAGTAGCAACGCTTTCAATAGCAGCTGTTATTTTAGTGACTAGTTGCTCGAGTGAAGATGGCATGACAACAAATCAGTCAGATGTAAATCTTGCAGAAGCAGGACTTAAAGAAACATTTCCTGCCGATCTTGCAGATACTGTGGCAGTTAATCCGTTAATCGTCGTTAATTTCAAAAGTACTGCCGATCCTTCAGAAGTAGCAGCATCTGTTTTAACTTTGAAAAAAGGAACAGAGCCAATTTCCGGAACGGTAACCTTCTCAGGCACCACAGCTGTTTTTAGACCAGAAACTTATCTGGCTCCCAATTCCCAGTTTACCGCAACGATAAAAACCAATCTAAAGAATGGTTCCTCCAATGATAACGAAAAGGAACATTCTTGGACATTCAGAACCGGCAATCATCATCATCAGAAAGCATTTTCAGTTGTTTCAGTAACGCCATTAAATAGCACCACAGGCGTTGTATTTGACATACATCCCACAATAACATTCAGTGAGAAAATGGAATCTAAAAGAATTGAATCAGTAATGTTTAGCTTAAATAATGGAACAACAGTTGTTGAAGGCTCATTAACCTATTTGGACAAAACAGCTACTTTTATTCCAACAAATAGTTTAGAAGCCAATACCGTATATACAGGAATGATTTCCATTAACAATAATATTGATGGTGATGAAGATGATGATGACGATCATTACTATGAAGATAATGATGATGACGAAAATGATGATGGTGACGATAATGATGATGACGATATTGATAATGATGATGAAGATGATGATTCATCAATGTATACATATATCTGGAACTTTACCACAGGTGGCGATGGTGTTGTTGCTGATCTTACAGCGCCAACAGTGCTTTCAGTAGTTCCGGCAAATAGTGCTGTTTCAATAGCTGTCAACAGTAATATCACAGCAGTTTTCAGCGAGGCTATGGATGCATCAACCATTTCCACAGCTACGTTTACCGTAAAACAAGGAACAACAGATGTGGCCGGATCAGTTTCTTATTCAGGAACAACAGCTACTTTCAACCCAACCAGTGATCTTGTTAGCGGATTGGTTTATACTGCAACAATTTCCACTGCAGCCAAAGATGTTGCAGGAAATGCGATTGCTGTGGCAAAAACTTGGAGTTTCACAACACTTGTGCCAGTTGCTGGAGACACAACAGCACCAACAGTGCTTTCAGTAGTACCGGCAAATAGTGCTGTTTCAATTGCTGTTAGCAGCAATATCACAGCAACTTTCAGCGAATCTATGGATGCATCAACCATTTCCACAGCTACGTTTACTGTAAAACAAGGAACAACAAATGTGGCCGGATCAGTTTCTTATTCAGGAACAACAGCTACTTTCAATCCAACCATTGATCTTACTGGCGGATTGGTTTATACCGCAACAATTTCCACTGCAGCCAAAGATGTTGCAGGAAATGCGATTGCTGTGGCAAAAACTTGGAGTTTCACAACCCTTGCACCCGCTGCAGCCGGATTGTCATTTGCAACTGATGTAATGCCTACACTTGGTAAATGCAATGCCTGCCATACGCATCCTTGGACAACTTCAACAGTTGCATCGACCTATTATACTAACCTTGTTAATGGAGGTTTTGTAAATCCAACAAATTATACTTCAAGTAAAATCTATAGTAAATTGAATGGTGGCCATCCGGGAGGAAACAGTATTTCAACTGCTGAAATCAATAAAATTCTCGACTGGATGAGAGAAGGTTCTAAAAACAATTAACAACAATAATTTATATTTTGAAAAAGGCAATACAAAGAATGTGTTGCCTTTTTTTATTGTAAATCGATGGTAAAAAGTGGACTTATATTAACAATTTCTTTAAGACTGTTTACTTTTAAAAATCATATATTCAAGTAATCATAGATAAAATAAAGGCTGTTGTGATAATTTTCCTCACGCAATTTGGCACGCAAAAAGAAAAAGGACCTAAGTTAAAAACCTAAGTCCTTGATTTGTAAGTAGCGTGATCCAGAATTGAACTGGAGACCTCCGGGTTATGAATTGTTAATTGGTGTTTTTTTAAATAATTAACTAATTGATAATCAATGCGCTTTATTTTAATATTTTATGAGACTGTGTTCGTTTGTTATAAAAATATTTGATGTAAAGTAGTTAAAATAAAAGCTGTTTACTCACTTTTTTTAAATTTTCTCCATTTCAATAAGTTTTTATGTTTCAATTCTCAAATCCGTTTTGATTAATAAGCTATAAAATATTTCTCGGTTTGTTGCAGATGACTAAAATGAAGATTGCTAGCTCACTAATAATACAAAGGATCATCAAATTTTAAATCGCCAATTCCGGCACCTCCACCTATAGCAAAAACTAATAAGAGTAATGCAAACAATGAGCCTATAATTATAAAAACGTTTCCTATCGTTGTCATTGATTTATTTTGTAAATAAATCTCCTTAATGTTTTCTTTTAATAAAAAAATCTTCACCAAACTTCTTGGATTGTTATTAGTAACAATTTGATTTGCTAATTTTTTAGCTGTTTTTGAATTTTTGTTGGCGATACCATAAATTTCTCCTTCTTCTTTTTGTAAACTTTTAAATTTGTAAATTTCGTTAGTAGCGGATACTACTTTAATGTTTTTTTGAAACCGCACTGCTTCCTCAATGGTTACTGTTTCACTATGATATACTTTACAGCTTTGAAATAATAATACAATTGACAACAGAACTGCTATCAATTGCAAGTTTGAGTTAGTTGTTTTCATATTGTTATAGCTTAAGTAATTACTTTAATTAAAAGTACTTAAATTTATTAAGATCTGACTATCAAATATTTAATTTATTTTTAATCAGCCAAATCATTTAAATTTATAGGGATTGTAATGGTTTTTGTATCATGATAATCATATAAGAACTAGGAGGGAAGTCCAAATTTGTTTGAAGCCTTACAATCAATAAAAATAAGAGTATTTGGATAATTTTCCTCACGCAATTTGGCACGCAAAAAGAAAAAGGACCTAAGTTAAAAACTTAAGTCCTTGATTTGTAAGTAGCGTGATCCAGAATTGAACTGGAGACCTCCGGGTTATGAATCCGACGCTCTAACCAACTGAGCTACCACGCCATTTATTGAGGGTGCAAATATAAAAAATAAAACTTTCGGTGCGTAAAAAAATACGTTTAATTTTTAAAATATTATTTTTTTTAAATAGAATATTTATATATATTGTGCTTTTTAAAAAGAGACTATGATTACAAAATTAAAATTTGAAATGGAATTCCCAATACAGGCTTCGCCACATATGTTATACCAGTATTTTGGTTCTCCTTCCGGACTTTCAGAATGGTTTGCAGACAACGTAAATTCAAGGGGCGAGGTCTATACTTTTATCTGGAATGGATCAGAAGAAAAAGCCAAAGTGCTGCAAGAGCGTCCAGATGAAAAAATTAAATTTAAGTGGCTTAATGACGGAGAAGATAAAACGTTTTTTGAGTTTAGGATTGAGGTAGATGAAATTACCAAAGATGTTTCTTTAATTATTACCGATTTTGCCGAAGAAGACGAACTTGAAGATTCAAAAATGTTCTGGGAAAATCAAATTGACGAACTAAAAAGAACTATTGGCGCTTAACAAATAAGCGAGTTATATTAAACCTTGAAAAGCTTCAAGGTTTTTTTATGTAGTTTTGTTTCAAAATATATTTAAGTTATGGTCAATTTTAATGGCATTATGGTACATAAATCGAAAGCAATGTTAAATTTCGATAACAGGGCTTTCAATTACGGCGATGCGCTGTTTGAAACGATTAAAATAGCCGATTCAAGAATATATTTTTTAGAAGACCATTATTTTCGGTTAATGGCCTCAATGAGAATGTTGCGGATGGAGATTCCCTTAAATTTTACGATGGAATTTTTTGAAAGTGAATTGATGAAAACGGCAGTACAAAATAACCTGAAAAACGCAAGGGTTCGATTGACTGTTTTTAGAAATGACGGCGGACTTTACAACCCAACCAGCAACCAAATTGATTATTTAATTGTGGCTTCACCATTGCTTATTTTGGTGAAAGAAAAATATTCTGTGGATATTTTCAAGGATTATTACCTCAATTCCGATATTTTGTCAACTTTAAAAACAACCAACAAAATAGCCAATGTTTTGGCCAGTATTTATGCTTCGGAAAATGATTTCGACAATTGTATTTTGGTGAATGAGAGAAAAATGGTTGTTGAAGCCATTAACGGAAATATTTTTACGGTAAATGGAAATAAAATTAAAACACCTCCAATTACCGAAGGTTGCATTAAAGGAATAACGAGAAAGAAAATAATTGAGATTGTTTTAAAAAGTGATGATTATTCGTTAGAAGAAACTGAAATTTCACCTTTCGATCTGCAAAAAGCAGATGAGATCTTTATCACGAATGTTATTGTGGGCATTCAGCCGGTTACACAGTATAAAAAGGCCATTTTCAGCACAAAAGTTTCTTCAGCATTGGCTTTGGAACTAAGCAAGTTAATTTAATGCAGGATTTTTAGGGGCATTTGCCCAAATTTGGTATTCTCCGCCAAATTCCATCAATTGGTTTTTCCACAAAGTAGTGCTGTTTTCCTGCAGTAAATTTGGATATTTATTTTCTGTGACCACCCAAGAAGATTCGTTTAATTCATCTTTTAATTGTTCAACAGACCACCCGGAATATCCCAAGAAAAAACGAATGTCGGTAGCTTTTAAAACATTATTATTCAATAATTCATTTAATGTTTCAAAATCGCCTCCCCAATGCATATTTTTGTCAATTTGAATGCTGTTGGGAATTAAATCGGGAGAATTATGGATGAAGTAAAGGTTTTCTTGTTCAACCGGACCGCCATTATAAATTTTGAAATCACAATTAATTTCAGGAATTAAATCATTTAAGACAAATTTTGAAGGTCGGTTTAAAATAAACCCAACACATCCGTCTTCACTGTGTTCCGTTAAATAAATAACGGATCTGTTAAATGCTTTGTCATTTAAAATGGAAGGTTCTGCAACCAGTAATCTGCCCTTTGATGGATTTTTTGTTAACATACAATAGTTATGAATTAATAAATATAATAAAATTTATCAATAAAAAAAACTCTCTAAGTATTTTTTAGAGAGTTTAGTGTTATAAGAAACAATTCTTACATATTAGTTTACTGCATCGCTAAGTCCAGCCCCTGCTTTAAATTTTACAACGTTTTTTGCTGCAATTTTAATTGTTTTTCCAGTTTGAGGATTTCTTCCTTCTCTTGCTGCTCTTTTAGATACAGACCAAGTTCCCCATCCAACTAAAGCTACTTTACCTCCTTTTTTAAGAGCGCCAGTTACATTTTCTGTTAATGATTCTAAAGCTG
Organism: Lutibacter sp.; assembly: GCA_003516285.1. Lineage (GTDB taxonomy): Bacteria > Bacteroidota > Bacteroidia > Flavobacteriales > Flavobacteriaceae > Lutibacter. The sequence continues at coordinate 8,921 of DPCK01000099.1, forward strand.
CTTTCGCGGCTGCTTTTGTGATACCGGCATCAGCTGCCATTGCATCAATTAAATCTGATTTGTTCATAAATTTAAATGTTAAATTAATTGGTTAAACATATTTTGCCACTAAATAGCTTAACAAAGTTATACGGAATAAGGGTTTGTGCAAGTTTTTGCNNTTTAACAAACTTTTGCTGTCCATTTGTTTTTTGCCGGCAAGCTGTAAACTTTCTATGATGATATAGCCTCCGGTTACCGCAACTTTGATTTCATTTTTGGAAGTTATTAAGGTTCCGGTTTTATGTTGATGCAATGCAGATTCCTTTTTTACATTGTAAATTTTAACCTTAATTTCTTCTTTGTTATTGATGAGGGTGGTCCACGCAGCAGGAGTTGGATTTAAACCTCTTATTAAATTGTAAATATTGGATAAGGAATCATTCCAATTGATTTTGCAGGTTTCCGTAAATATTTTTGGCGCCGATTTTTCTTCAANNAAAGTTTCATCATCGCCAATGGCAACTTCTTCCTGTAAAATAATGTTTCCGGTATCAATTTTTTCATCAATAAAAAAAGTGGAAACTCCTGTTTTTGTTTCACCGTTGATGATGGCCCAATTGATGGGTGCGGCACCCCTGTAATTTGGCAAAAGCGATGCGTGCAAATTAAAGGTGCCGTATTCCGGAAGTTGCCAAACCGCTTTTGGCAACATTCTGAAAGCAACTACAATTTGTAAATTGCCATTCAAGTTTTTTAATTGATTGAGAAATTCTTCGCTTTTTAAATTGCTGGGCTGTAAAATAGTCAGGTTATGGTCTAACGCATATTTTTTTACGGGAGATTGTTGCATTTTTTGTCCCCTTCCTGCAGGTTTATCGGGTGCAGTAATAACACCAGCCACATTAAATTTTGCTTTTACAAGAGCGTCTAACGTCGCAACAGCAAAATCTGGCGTTCCCATAAATACAATGCGTAAATCTCTCATTAAAAAGTGCGTTTAAATTTATTTTGCGAAGTTATCGTTATTTTATTTTTTTCGAGAAGAATTTTCAATGAATTTAAAATTTCAGTTTCCGAATAATCCAATAACACAACCAATTCCTGGGAAGAAAGTGCGCGATCTTTCAGCAATTCAACGATTTGTTCCAAAATGGTTTGTGTTGGAGTGTTTTTTGCCTTTTTTGCCAAACAATTGTCGCAGGTGCCGCAGGGCTCCGTTGCAATTTCGTTAAAATAGGAGAGAAACTGAAGCGTACGACAAGTTTTTGTGTTTTCAATATAAGAAATAACAGCTTTTAGTTTTTCTAATTTTAGATTATTTTGCTGTTCAATATTTTTTGAAATGCTGTTGATGGTGTAATTATCGTCCCGTGCAATTAAAAATGAAAGTCGGGAAGTTGTATTTTCATAACTGTAATGCACAATGCCATTGCTGTGTAATTCCTTTAACTGCCTAACCACCTCATTTTTTGAACAATTTAATTTTTTGGAAAGTTTGTATTCATTAATAATGGTTAAATGTTCAAAAATACCGCCATAACTTCTTAAAATGAGCTTAATAAGTTCATTTGTTGAAGAGTGATTGCTTAGATAATCGAAAATTTGATGGTTGTTGACCAAAAATTTCAACATTGATTTTTTACTATAATTTTCATCGAGCAATACAATATTTTCCCTTTCCAAAACTTTGATGGCATTGTAGGTTAACAGCAAGTTTAGGTTATAGGTTGCGCAAAATTCCTGCAAGGAAAAGCTGAACATTTGTGCCGGCTTTTCACCAAATGAAATGGCGTAATACTGATTTAAATGATGGTAAACGTCTTTTACGTTTTTGGTGGTTGCGGTGTTGGCTTCAAATTTGGCCGTTGCCTCATAAAGCGTTGTTTTATTGGCTAAAATGATGGCATAAGAGGTTTTTCCGTCTCTTCCCGCTCTTCCTGCTTCCTGAATGTAATTTTCCAGGCTGTTTGGTATGTTGATGTGAATAACAGCCCTGACATTCAGTTTATTGATGCCCATTCCAAAAGCATTTGTGGCCACCATAATAGGCGTTTTGTCGCTCATCCAATTGGTATAAGCTTCATTTTTTTCGGCATTGGACAATCCGCCGTGATAAAAGCTGCTTTTGAAATTATTTTTCTGCAAAACATTGCAGACTTCCTTTGTTTGTTTTCGGTTGTTGGTGTAAACGATGACTGAAGCGTTTATTTTGGCTAAAATTTGAATCAGTTTGCCGTAAATATCTTCCGTAAGCCGAACGTGATAAATGAGATTTTCACGTTTGAAGGATTTTTTAATAATTTTTGCTTCTTTTAACCCTAAGTTATTTTGGATGTCTTCCAATACCCGTTGCGTAGCCGTTGCCGTTAGCGCGATAAAAGTGGCTTCGGGTTTCAATTCTTTAAGCAGATTTAATTTCAAATAAGATGGCCTGAAATCGTGTCCCCATTCCGAGATGCAATGCGCTTCATCAATGGCAATAAGCGAAACGTTCAATTGTTTAATTTTTTCCTGAATGAAATCTGATTGCAGTTTTTCAGGAGAAAGGTATAAAAAATTAAAACCGCCAAACTGTAAGTTGTCAAATGCAACAACAATTTCATCTTGGGAAAGCTGGGAAGTTAAAGCGATGGCTTTAATGTTTTTTTCCTTTAAATAATTCACCTGATCGTGAATCAAAGCTATTAATGGCGAAATGACAATGCAAACACCTTCTAAAATGATGGCAGGCACTTGATAGCAAATCGATTTTCCGCCACTTGTGGGCAATAAAACAATGGTGTTTTCACCTTTTAAAACAGCTGTTATAATTTCCTCTTGCGGACTTATAAATTGGTCGTAGTCCCAATATTTTTTTAATATTTCAAGAGGTGTTTCCATTATTTTATGGAAGATAAGATAAAATCAGTTCTTTCTTTAACGGTTCCTGTAGGAACTTCAATAATGACATAATTTAATGAGGAATAAACTCTTTTAAGATGGTTGTGAATGGCCAATGCCTGTTCAAAATTTTCATAACGCTCATTGTCCGTAATATAAATTTCTTCCCAGGGAGCCATCAAAAAAATATAGTTGTAACGGTAAAAATTGCTGGTATTTATATAGGTTTTAGGATAATCAATGCTGATATAATTCATATAAGCGTGCACATCAGGAATGCCTCTGTCGAAAAACACCAAGCTGCAATTTTTTGTTTCTGCTTCCAAATACTGATTTACGCGCCCTTCCAACAACAATTCGCTAAACAATAAAGGTTTGGTCAAAAACAGTTGATCTGTGCCATTTTGTCGGGCATTTAGCGTAACTTCTCGCGAAATTTCGGGCATACACGTAAAATTGTGTTTGGCCAATTCTTCTATGATAGTCGATTTACCGGTGCCTGGTCCGCCAGTGATAACAATTTTTGTTTGCATACAGCAAAAATAAGACATTCGTTAAATTATACTTAATATAATCTTGTAATTTTGTCAGCTAAATATCAACAGTCGCAAAACGGTATTATATTTGCAAAGCGTTATTAAAAAAAAGAAATGGACAATAGAGCAGAATTTTATGAAAAGTTAAAAAATAAATTGGACGAAAGCAATATTTTTCCGTCTGAATACCTTTTTAAATTTATTGTATCCACGCACGAAGAAAAAATAAAACAAGTGGAGGATTTGTTTGATTTTAAAGGTGCGGTGATTACAAAGACTTCATCAAAAACAGGAAAATTCACAAGTATTTCCATTCACGTGATTATGAAAAATTCAGAGGATATTATTTCAATTTATGTGGAAGCCGAAAAAATTGAAGGGATTATTTCTTTGTGATTCCTTTAACAGCACATACCAAAAATAAAAAATAAATTGCACTGATTTTGTTAAATTTAAACAAATCATTTTAGGGCAGAAAAATCTTTTATGAGACCACGATATTTTTATTTAGTATTGTCATTGTTACTCTTGCAATCCTGTGATTATTTTACCTTCAAAAAAGAGGTGACGCCTGAAGCTGTTGCGAGGGTGAATGATGTCTATTTGTACAAGGATGATTTGATGGCAATTTTTACAAAAGACATTAGCAAGCAGGACAGTATTGTGTTGGTGAATAACTATATAAACAATTGGATTAAGCAACAATTATTATTGTCAAAAGCGCAATTAAACCTTGCAAACAAGAAAGAGGAATTTGAAGAATTGGTTAAAAAATATAGACAGGATTTGTTTATAAATTCCTACAAAGAGGCGGTTGTAAAACAATATTTAGACACGGTGATTACCGAGGATGATGTTGATCAATTTTACTTAAATAACAACGAAATTTTCAAGTTGAATGAGGAATTAATTATGCTTAAGTATATTAAAATTGGCAAAGAGGATTCAAATAAAAATGAGTTGGCAAAACTATTTAAATCAACAACAGCCAAAGACCTGGAAAGACTCAAGGAAAAAGCGCTTTTTATGAAATCACACCATCTAAATGATTCAATTTGGATTAAATATAGCGATTTAATAAATGAGATTCCTATTTTAAAAACCGAAGACAAACAGTTATTCTTAAAAAAAGATCATTTTATTCAAAAAGAAGATTCATTAAGCTTATATTTGGTCACTATTAAAAAGGTGTTAAAAAGTAATGAAATTGCTCCAAAAAGCTATATTACACCTGCAATTAAGCAAATGATTTTACACCAACGCAAATTATTATTATTAAGAAATATTGAAGAAACATTGATTAAGGATGCAACTAAAAAAAAACAATTTGAAATATATTAAAATGAAGCAAAATACAATGATTATAGCATTACTGTTATTTATTACAGGAATAAATGCTCAGGAAAGAATAAAAATAGATGGCGTAGCTGTGGTCGTGGGCAAAAATATTGTGCTTGATTCAGATATTGAAAAGTTTAAAAAAGAATTGCAACTGCGTATTGAAGGAAAATTAGACATTACCGATTGTGAAATATTGGAAGAAATTATGACCCAAAAACTGATTGCGCACCACGCAGTAATTGACAGTATTGTGGTTACGGATGTTGAAATAAACACAGAAGTTGAACGTAACATCTCTTATTTCACCCAGCAATTGGGAACTATGGAAAAGGTGGTGAAAATGTACGGATTTAATGATGAAGAAGATTTAAGAAAAGAATTGTTCGAAATCCAAAAAGAACAGCTTCTTATTCAAAAAGAAAGAGCGAGTATTACCGAAAAAATTGATGTCACTCCTGAAGAAGTGAGAACTTATTTTAAAAATCTTGAAAAAGACGGCAATTTGCCAGAATTTAGTGCCGAAATTGAATTGGCGCAAATTGTTAAAATGATAAAACCTTCCGAAGAAGAAACCAACAGGGTTCTTGATAAATTGAATGAAATTAAAAAGGAAATCGAAAGCGGTTTCAGTTTTAGATTGAAAGCAATCATCAATTCTGATGATCCGGCCGTTTCAGGAACTGGTCCGGGCGCTGCAGGTTTGTATACCATTACCAGAGAAAGCGGTTTTATCAAAGAATTTAAAGAAGTGGCTTTCAGTTTGGATGAAGGAGAAATTTCAGAACCATTTGAATCTGGATTTGGATATCATATCATTCTGGTTGAAAAAATTAAAGGACAGGAACGTGATGTACGCCATATTTTAATTCAGCCAAAAATTAGCCAGGCAGAATTAAACGCTTCAAATGAGGAATTGGCAAAAATTAGGGAACAAATCCTGAATAAAGAAATCACTTTTGAAGAAGCTGTAGTGAAATATTCTGAAGATAAAGACACCAAAAACAATAGCGGTTTGCTGTTGAATCCTCAAACCAACGATACCCGTTTTGATTTGACAAGGATGGACCCAAATCTTTACAATAAAATCAGCAGCTTAAAAACCGGTGAAATTACCTTGCCTTTTTACGATGAAGTCAGGGGAGAATCAAAAATGCATAAAATAATTTTAGTGAAAAGCAAAGACGATGCGCATACCGCTAATTTCACTAAAGATTACGAAAAAATTCAACAATTGACCTTGCAAAAAAAGCAGGAGGAAACAGTTGAAAAATGGTCGAAAGATAAAATTAAAGATACTTACATTAAAATAAACAACGATTATAAAGCCTGCGATTTTAAAAATAACTGGAAAAAGGACTAAATATGTCAGATGTTGCCGCATTAAAGGAATTGGTAGAAAAACATAAAGCGCTAAAACAAGAAATTGGAAAGGTAATTATTGGGCAACAAGAAGCCGTAAACCACATTTTACTTTCCATTTTATGCGGTGGGCATTCATTGCTTATCGGCGTTCCCGGCTTGGCCAAAACACTTATGGTGCAAACCATTTCAGAAACGTTGGGACTCGATTTTAAACGCATTCAGTTTACGCCCGATTTAATGCCTTCCGATATATTAGGAAGTGAAATTTTAGATGAAACAACCCATTTTAAGTTTTTAAAAGGACCTATTTTCAGCAATATTATTTTGGCTGACGAAATCAACCGTACACCGCCAAAAACGCAAGCGGCTTTGTTGGAAGCAATGCAGGAGCGATCTGTGACCATTTCAGGACATCAACATAAATTAGTGCGTCCGTTTTTTGTGTTGGCAACCCAAAACCCAATTGAGCAGGAGGGAACCTATCCCTTGCCAGAAGCCCAACTAGACCGGTTTATGTTTTCCATAAACTTAGATTATCCGAGTTTTAACGAAGAAGTTGAAGTGGTAAAAAGCACCACCACAGATGTTAAAAAAGTGGTAAGCACCATTCTTTCTTCGGATGAAATCATAAATTTTCAACATTTAATAAGAAGAATTCCTGTTGCTGACAATGTGATTGAGTATGCGGTGACATTGGTGTCTAAAACGCGCCCAAACACGCCTTATTCAACTAAAATGGTCAATGATTACATAGATTGGGGTGCAGGGCCAAGAGCTTCTCAGTTCTTAATTTTAGGGGCAAAAGCAAATGCAGCAGTAAATGAGAAATATTCACCCGATATTGAAGATGTCCAAGCAGTGGCTTACGCCATATTGCGACACAGAATCGTACGAAATTATAAAGCTGAAGCTGAAGGAATCAGCGAAAAACAAATCATAGAATCTTTATTCTAGTTCAGTCTCTTTATGCTCAAAGAAACTGAACATATTGCCGCCATATTTTTTTTGATAACTTAACCGTGAGTGGTTTTTAAAATCGGTTTGTTTGGAGTGTTCCAAAATCAAAATACCATCTTCTGTCAGCAAATTATTGTCGAAAACCAACGCAACAATTTTTTCAAACAATTCAAGTTCAAATTCGTAAGGCGCATCGGCAAAAATAATATCAAATTTCGTATTGGTTTTTTCTAAATAGTTGAAAACATCACTTTTAACGGCGGTAATTGATAAATCGAGCGATTTGGCCGTGGAGTTGATAAATTGTATGCAACCTGAATGCGCATCAACCGCCGTAATATTCTCTGTGCCTCTCGATCCAAATTCATAACTGATATTTCCGGTTCCCGAAAATAAATCCAACACAGAAATATCATCAAAGTAATACAAATTATTAAGAATGTTAAACAACGCCTCTTTGGCCATATCAGTTGTTGGCCTTACAGGCAAATTTTTAGGCGCCTGTATGCGTTTGCTTTTATGTATTCCTGAAATAATGCGCATTTATTTAAATTGATTTAATAAGGTAAAATTTGAATGTGAGGGTATCTCATTTAATTGCAAATTGGCATTGTTTGGAACATAAAACTTTACATTTCTGATATATTGGTACACAATATCGTAAAGTTCAGATTCCTTTTCAATATCTCCCATCAAAATCAATTCAAATTCTTCCGGATTTAGATTCAATTGCTCGGCCGTAAAAAGGATATAGTAAATAAAATCTTCCTTGGTGGTAAAACTAAAAAAATTATACAATGCTAATTTTTTATTTTGAATGACCACAATTTCAAAATATTTGCCTGTCACATTTACAAAGCAAAAACTGGCTTCAATATTTTTATATTCGTTCAGCAAATTTTCGATCAACACCGTTGAAGAGTGTTTGTAAGTGAATGATTCATAAGTGTCCAGCAAAAAATTGTTAACATTTACAAAAGGAATATAGACATTTATAATTTCTGAATTGTTGAGTTCATCATAAGCGATAAAATCGTTTTCCAGCATTTTTACGGTATACTGTAAATATTGTTCTAAGTTGTTTTTGTTGAATAATGGACGCGGAACTTGCGTTACCAAATTGTTAAAATGCGTAACAAAAACCGATTTATAGTTTAGTTGAAGTACTTTTTCCTGGGCAAACAATTCTTTAATACAATCGAGTTGTTTAAATGGAGAACTACTGCTGTTATCAAATTCATAAACCCCAAAAATGCCGATTTTATCTTGAATCTTATTATAAACACAAAAAGAAAATCCATCCAAACTAAGTTGGATGGATAAGTAGTTATCTTCTAGATTTAAAAAATCTATATCGTTATTCGTTAATTTTTTTATCTCCTTTATCATAATATGGAGGCCAGTTACCGTCCTCACTAACATCGGTTAATGATCCTACTCTAATAAATTCCCCTCTAATTTCTTCACCGCCAATGGCTTCTTTTTCTTGTTTTACAAGATTTCCATCCATTCCTGCCAAAATTAGGGCTTTGTCAACTTTCACTTCAAATACTGGTGCTTTTAAGCCAACAATTTTTTCAATTTCACCAATTTCAATTTTAAAATTTTGATCAGTTCCAGGAATTTTCATCATATTTTTATAATCTTTACCAACAAAGGCGTTCTTCACTTCATCGTAACCGATGGTATCCACAACCCTTTCTTCAACTGTTTTTGTGATTCCGCCACCAATTGATATCGTTTTTGGAACGTATCTTGTTTGGGTCAATGCGAATTTTCCGTTTTCAATAAATTGAATAAGAGCCTCACCGTCAGTAGTGTAATTGCCGTTTACTTTTTTGTAAGCAACTTCAGCATCACGAATGATTTTTAAGTGATTGATTACTTTAGCGTATTTTTCCTTCTTTTCTTTATTGAATTTAATCGGCTTGGTAATTTCAAAATTAATTTTATAAACTAAAAAAATTGCGATGGCAATCAATAGTATTGAAATTATCCAATGCAATTTTCTTGGAATAACATTTACTATTGCATACGCTAAAAAAGCCGTAACTACAATGCCTATTACTATAATCAAAACTGTTATCATCTGTATTTTTCTTTTTTTATGTGTGTACGCAAATCTACAAATTTTTTTTAATGAGAAAAATTTTTAAGCATAAATCAATTTGTATATTTGGTTTTTATTTAAAATATGACAAAAACGGCACAGGAATTCTATATTAATCTGGTTGAAAAGTTTCCATTTGAACCCACAAATTCTCAAGATTCTTTACTTACAAAACTGACGGATTTTATCCTTGAAAATAATAATAATGCCATTTTTATTATCAAAGGATACGCAGGGACCGGTAAAACTACAACAATTAGTACTGTGGTGAATAATTTATGGAGAATAGGGAAAAAGTCGGTTTTACTGGCCCCAACTGGCCGAGCTGCAAAAGTTATATCGGGATATTCAAACAAGCCGGCATTTACAATTCATAAAAAAATTTATTATCCAAAAAAAAATAAATTGGGTGGTGTCGATTTTACATTGCAAACAAATAAACATTCAAACACCATTTTTTTTGTTGATGAAGCTTCTATGATTTCCGACGCACCAATGGGCGCAAAATTGTTTGAATCGGGTTCATTATTAGATGATTTAATCTCCTATGTGTACTCAGGAGTGAACTGTAAATTGGTTTTAATTGGCGATACCGCCCAATTACCTCCGGTAAAATTAGCAATTAGTCCGGCATTAGATGCTCACAAACTGGTTCTAAATTATCAAAAAGAAGTGGTGGAAATTGAATTAAGCGAAGTGATGCGCCAACACGCAGATTCGGGAATTTTATTAAACGCAACTGAATTACGGCTTATTTTGGCGAATAATGGATTTACCGATTTTCAATTTCAATTGGGTTATCCGGATTTAATCCGTTTGATTGATGGGTATGATATTGAAGACGCCATAAATACAGCCTATACAAATATTGGCGTGGAAGACACCACTTTTATTGTGCGTTCAAACAAGCGCGCCAACCAATATAACCAACAAATTAGAAGTAAAATTCGGGGACAGGAAAACGAAATTTCTACGGGGGACTATATTATGATTGTTAAAAACAATTATTTTTGGCTGGAAGACACTAGTGAAGCAGGATTTATTGCCAATGGAGATATTTGTGAGATACTGGAAATTTTTAACATCAAGGAATTGTATGGTTTTCGATTTGCGGAAGTGAAAATTAGGATGATCGATTATCCGGATCAAAAACCATTTGAAACCGTATTGTTATTGGATACGCTAACTTCAGAATCACCGTCGCTTTCCTATGATGAATCTAACAAATTGTATCAAGAAGTTGCCAAAGATTATGCTCAGGAAAAATCCAAATACAAGCAGTTATTGGCCATCAAGCAAAATAAATACTTCAATGCGCTTCAAATTAAGTTTGCGTATGCCGTTACCTGCCATAAATCTCAGGGCGGACAATGGAAAACGGTATTTATTGAGCAGCCTTATTTACCCGACGGACAAAATATTGAATACTTAAGATGGTTGTACACGGCCGTGACCAGAGCTCAGGAAAAAGTGTATTTAATTGGTTTTACCGATACGTTTTTTTATGAATAATAGCTTCTGAAATCCAATGTTCATTTTGTTAAATTTGTTTCTTTTCCTTTCATTATACAAATTTTTTTAAGGCATTTGCCTATTTTACTCACTCATATTGATTATTTTTGCAAAATATTGAAATTATTTAGATGACGAAGAGAAATATTTTGCCCCCAAAAGCGAAAAAGATAGCGAAGGAGTTGGAAATTCACGGGGATGTGAGAATTGACAATTATTATTGGTTAAATGATCGGGAAAATCAAGAAGTTATAGATTATTTAAATTCCGAAAATGCTTATTATGAAGCCATAACAGCTCATACCAAACAATTTCAGGAAGATTTGTTTGAAGAGATGAAATCGCGCATTAAGGAAGATGATGAGTCGGTTCCTTATAAAAAAAAGGACTATTATTATATCACCCGATTTAAAAAAGGCAACCAATACCCAATTTATTCACGTAAAAAAGGAAGTTTAGAAACACCCGAGCAAATTATGTTCGATGTAAACGAACTTGGAAAAGGATTTAGTCATTTTAAACTGGCAGGATTGTCCATTAGCCCAAACAATGAATTGGCTGTTTATGGTTTTGATACCGTTGGCAGAAGACAGTATACTTTGCAATTTAAAAATTTGGAAACAGGCGAATTGTTTCCTGAAAAGATTGAAAACACCACAGGAAGCGCGGCTTGGGCAAGCGACAATAAAACAGTTTTTTATACGCTTCAAAATCCAAAAACTTTAAGAAGCGAAAAAATATTTCGCCACGTCTTGGGAACCGATCCGTCTCAAGATGTTGAAGTTTATCATGAAAAAGGACATGCGTTTAATGCATTTGTTTATACCTCAAAATCAGAAAAATATATCATTATTGGATCACACAGTACAGTTTCATCCGAATATCACATTTTGGAAGCCGATAATCCGACTGGAGAATTCAGACTTTTTCAAAAAAGAGAAAGATATCTAGAGTATGATATTGCGCATTACAACGGCGATTTTTATATCTTAACCAACAAAGACAAGGCGACCAATTTTAAATTGATGAAAACGTCGGAAAAGGCAACTTCCATAGAAAATTGGGTGGAGGTTTTACCGCACAGGGAAGATGTTTTGTTGGAAGATATTTCCATTTTTAAAGATTTTTTGGTGGTTGAAGAGCGATCAAACGGGTTGAATAAAATTAGAATTATCCGTTGGGACCAAACAGAAGATTTTTACCTTCCTTTTGAAGAGGAAACGTATTCAGCAGGAGTTTATAACAATCCGGAATTTGATACCAATGTGATTCGTTACGGATATAATTCAATGACAACGCCAAGTTCAATCATAGATTTTGACGTGGTTTCAAAAACAAAAGAAATAAAGAAAGAACAGGAAGTGTTGGGCGGAAAGTTCGACAAACACAATTATATCAGTGAACGTGTTTGGGCAACAGGACAAGACGGAACTAAAATTCCGATCTCCTTGGTGCATCATAAAAATACGCCGTTGTCCAAAGAAACACCCTTGTTATTGTATGGTTATGGTTCTTACGGACATTCCATTGATGCCGGATTTAGCACAACACGTTTAAGTTTATTGGACAGAGGTTTTGTTTTTGCAATCGCCCACGTGAGAGGCGGCGAATATTTAGGTCGAAAATGGTATGAAAAAGGCAAATTATTGCATAAAAAAAATTCTTTCACAGATTTTATTGATTGCGCGAAATTTTTAATCGAAAAAGAATATACCTCAAGCGCACATTTATATGCAAGCGGCGGTTCTGCGGGCGGTTTATTGGTGGGAACCGTCATTAATATGAATTCTGAATTGTTTAACGGAATCATTGCCGCAGTGCCTTTTGTAGATGTTGTTACCACAATGTTAGATGAAAGCATTCCTTTAACTACCGGAGAATATGATGAATGGGGAAATCCAAATAAAAAAGTTTATTATGATTATATGAAATCATATTCGCCTTATGACAATGTTTCTAAACAAAAATACCCTAATATGTTGGTTACAACAGGCTTGCACGATTCACAAGTTCAATATTTTGAACCTGCAAAATGGGTTGCCAAACTCAGGGAATTAAAAATTGATGAAAATATTTTAGTGATGCATATTGATATGGAAGCGGGGCACGGCGGGGCTTCAGGGCGATTTGATTCCTTAAAAGAAACGGCAAGGGATTACAGTTTTGTGATTGATTTGGAAGGAAGAACGAAAATTTAAAAAAAATTATTAAATTTGCACAATAGATTATTATTCATAAATTCGTATTTAAAATATTATATCTGAATTAAATTTTAAAAAATGGCAGAAAATATAGGTATAAGTAACAATATTTTAGACCTAATAGGCAATACTCCTTTAATTAAGTTAAACAAAATCACCAAAGACCTTCCCGGCAATTATTATGTAAAATATGAAGGATTTAATCCTGGGCATTCTATGAAAGATAGGATTGCCGTGCATATTATTGAAGAAGCTGAGAAGCAGGGGATTTTGAAACCAGGAAGTACAATAATAGAAACAACCTCTGGTAATACAGGATTTAGCCTTGCAATGGTAAGTGTTATCAAAGGGTATAACTGTATATTGGCAGTGAGTTCTAAAGCTTCACCGGGCAAAATAAATATGTTAAAAGCTATGGGCGCTAAAGTATATGTTTGTCCTGCACACGTAGATGCAGACGACCCGCGCTCATACTATCAAGTTGCTAAAAGATTGCATACAGAAACTGCAAATTCAGTGTATATCAATCAATATTTTAACAAATTAAATGTAGATGCGCATTATAGTTCAACCGGACCGGAAATTTGGAATCAAACCAATGGCGAGATTACACATTTGGTTGCTGCAAGTGGCACAGGCGGAACAATTTCAGGCGTGTCTAAATATTTAAAAGAACAAAATCCCAATATTAAAACGTTGGGTGTTGATGCATTTGGATCAATTTTAAAGAAATTTAAGGAAACAGGTGAGTTCGATAAAAATGAAATTTATCCGTATAGAATTGAAGGGTTGGGAAAAAATTTAATTCCTACTGCCACAGATTTTGATGCTATAGATGTTTTTGAAAAAGTAACTGATGAAGCTGCAGCTCATAGAGCCAGAGAACTTGCGCTTACGGAAGGTTTATTTACCGGTTATACAAGTGGTGCTGTAATGCAGGCAACAATGCAATACGCTGCGCAGGGAATGTTTGACGAAAATTCTAAAGTTGTCTTAATCTTGCCGGATCACGGTTCTCGTTATATGGAAAAAATTTACAGCGATGAATGGATGAAAGAGCAAGGTTTTTTTGATTCAGAAAAACAAGCTTTGGCTGTAGTGGAATATATTAAGTAGCGTATAAACATATCAAAAAAGGGTCTGTAAATTAATTTTCAGACCCTTTTTTTGTTTCATAACATTTGATTAGCATAAAAATAATCACTTACTTTGTAGCCTTAAAAATGAAATTAGTATAAATCACTTTTTATACAGAAAAAAGATATAATGAAAGATTTATTTGAAAGAATTGTAAAAGATAAAGGTCCGTTAGGGAAATGGGCTGAACAAGCTGAAGGATACTATGTTTTTCCAAAGTTAGAAGGTGAAATTTCTAACAAAATGACTTTTAACGGTAAAAATGTAATTACCTGGAGCATTAATGATTACCTCGGATTGGCAAATCACCCAGAAGTAAGAAAGGCTGATGCCGAAGCAGCCGCACAATATGGTATGGCTTATCCAATGGGCGCGAGAATGATGTCGGGCCACACAAAATACCACGAACAATTAGAAAAAGAATTGGCAGAATTTGAACATAAAGAATCTGCCTATTTGGTAAATTTCGGTTATCAGGGAATGGTATCTGCCATTGACGCACTGGTTACTAAAAATGACGTTATTGTTTATGATATGGATGCTCACGCCTGTATTATTGATGGTGTTAGATTACATCCCGGGAAAAGATTTACATTTCAACACAACAATATTGAAAGTTTAGAAAAAAACTTGCAAAGAGCCACAAAAATTGCTGATGAAACAAATGGCGGGATTCTTGTCATTTCTGAAGGTGTTTTTGGAATGCGTGGTGAGCAGGGAAAATTAAAAGAAATTGTTGCGCTTAAAGAAAAATATGACTTTAGATTTTTAGTTGATGATGCGCACGGATTCGGAACACAAGGAGAAGATGGAAGAGGTACAGGTTTTGAACAAGGCGTGCAAGATGGCATAGATGTTTATTTTGCAACATTTGCTAAATCTATGGCCGGATTTGGTGCTTTTTTCGCGGCAGATAATGACATTATCCAGTATTTAAAATACAATATGCGTTCTCAAATGTTCGCCAAATCTTTGCCAATGCCAATGGTAATAGGCGCGTTAAAACGTTTAGATATGTTAAGAACTATGCCCGAACTTAAAGAAAAGTTGTGGGAAAATGTTCACGCACTTCAAAATGGTTTAAAAGAGCAAGGTTTTAATATAGGAAAAACAAACACTTGTGTAACTCCTGTGTTTTTAGAAGGCGATATTCCTGAAGCAATGGCAATGGTAAATGACTTACGTGAAAATTATGGCATATTTTGTTCCATTGTAGTGTATCCCGTAATTCCAAAAGGATTGATTATTTTGAGACTGATTCCAACATCAACACATAATTTAGAAGATGTTAAAATAACTATTGAAGCATTTTCAGCAATTCGTTCTAAATTGGAAGCCGGTATTTACAAGCGCATTGCAGCATCTATGATGGCACAATAAAAACAAAATCATTTCAAAAAAAGCCTTTTAGACAAAATCTAAAAGGCTTTTTTAATGAAAGAGAATCAATGATCAATAACCTTCAGAAATATTTTTTAGTGCATTTTTGTTTAAAATTTTAATTTTTTTGCCAAGCAAATCAATTACGCCATCCTTTTTTAAGTTTGATAACAAACGTATGGCCGATTCAGTGGCTGTTCCAATGGTATTTGCAATTTCTTCCCTTGTTAAAATGACATCTATGCAATCTTCATTGTCAA
>DPCK01000083.1 GCA_003516285.1 Lutibacter sp.
AAGCAACGGAACTTGTTCAAGTTTAACAAGAACAGCGGTAACTTTGACCATCAATGCAGCACCAGCTGTGCCGATAAGCGGAGGAAACCAGATAGTTTGTTCTAACGGTTCACCAACACAAACCTTAATGGCCACAGCTACAGGCGGAACAATAATTTGGTACACTGCAGCAACAGGAGGAAATGTAGTTGTAAGTCCAACACAAGTAGGCGTTGGAAGCGTAACCTATTATGCAGAATCAAACAACGGAACTTGTTCAAGTTTATCAAGAACAGCGGTGACCTTGACCATTAATCCGGCGCCAGCTGCACCAACAAGCGGAGGCAACCAAATAGTTTGTTCTAATGGTTCGTCAACACAAACCTTGACAGCAACAGCCACAGGCGGAACAATTACCTGGTACACTGCAGCGACAGGCGGAAGCTTAGTTACAAGTCCAACACAAGTTGGTGTGGGAAGCGTAACTTATTACGCCCAGTCAAGCAACGGAACTTGTTCAAGTTTGACAAGAACAGCGGTGACCTTGACCATCAATGCAGCACCAGTTGCACCGATAAGCGAAGGCAATCAAACAGTTTGTTCTGATGGTTCACCAACACAAACGTTGACAGCTACAGCGACAGGCGGAACAATTACCTGGTACACTGCAGCGACAGGCGGAAGCTTGGTTGCAAGTCCAACACAAGTAGGTGTGGGAACAAGTACTTATTACGCCCAGTCAAGCAACGGAACTTGTTCAAGTCTGACAAGAACAGCGGTGACCTTGACCATCAATGCTGCGCCAGACGCACTGATAAGCGGAGGCAACCAAACAGTTTGTTCTAACGGTTCACAAACACAAACCTTGACAGCGACAGCAACAGGAGGCACCATCACTTGGTACACTGCAGCAACAGGTGGAAGCGTAGTTGCCAATCCAACACAAGTAGGCGTTGGAAGCGCAACTTATTATGCAGAATCAAGCAATGGAACTTGTTCAAGTTTGACAAGAACAGCGGTGGCCTTGACCATCAATGCTGCGCCAGTTGCACCAGAAAGCGGAGGCAACCAAACAGTTTGTTCTAACGGTTCACCAACACAAACATTGACTGCAACAGCCACAGGCGGAACCATCACTTGGTACTCTGCAGCAGCAGGCGGAAGTGTAGTTGCCAACCCAACACAAGTAGGCGTTGGAAGCGTAACTTATTATGCAGAATCAAGCAATGGAACTTGTACAAGTTTGACAAGAACAGCGGTGACCTTGACTATCAATGCAACACCAGTGGTAACCATCAGCGGAAATTCAGTATTGAATTGTATAAATGAAAGCACTACTTTAACTGCATCAGCAACAGTTCAGGGCACCCCAAGTTACTTATGGAGCACTGGAGCCACTACATCAACAATTAATGTAACAGCAGCAGGCAACTATTCGGTAACAGTAACAGACGGTAACAGTGGTTGTTCTTCAGTTGCAACTGTGACAGTAACAGGAAATGCCACACCACCTGCAGCAAGCATCAGTGGAAATGCAGTATTGACCTGCACAACCCAAAGTGCCACTTTAGTTGCAACAGCAACAGTTTCAGGCACCGCAAGTTATTTGTGGAACACAGGAGATACCACCGCTTCAATTACGGTTTCTGCTCCAGGGGAATATTCAGTAGTTGTTTTGGACAGCAGCAATGGATGTGCCGCAACAGCGACAGTGACCGTAGCGCAAAACACAACGCAGCCGGTAGTGAACATTAGCGGACCTACAGAATTGAACTGTAACGCAGCAAGTATCACTTTAAATGCCAGTGGTACCACAGTTCAGGGTACGGCAAGTTATTTGTGGAATACCGGAGCAACAACCGCTTCCATAGTAGTTAACCAAGCGGGAGAATACACAGTGGTTGTAACAGACAGCGGCAATGGATGTTCAGGTGCAAAAACCATAACGGTAACAGAGAATTTTGTGGCTGCTGAAATCGAAGGTGGTTCAATAGCGCTATGTACAGAAGACTCAAGCTTAAATTTGACATCCTTATTGCCAAGTAACTTTGTTTCTGGTGGTACTTGGACAGATGATATGAACAGCGGCGGTTTGTCAGGAAGCAGCTTTGATCCTTCAGTGGTAAATTTGGGAGATTTTGAGTTTACCTATACAGAACCTGGAGACTGCGGCAGAATTATTACAGTATTTGTAAATGTCAATGATGACTGTGTGGTATTGGCCTGTTCAACTGCTGAGGATATTTCTAAAGTTGTAACACCAAACGGAGATGGTATAAATGACGTATTTAGTGTTGGGGATATTTCAGCAGGAAACACTTGTAAATATATAGTTAAAATATTCAACCGCTGGGGTAAAATGGTTTACCATTCAGATAATTATTTGAACAACTGGTCAGGTAGACACGACGGTTCCGGAATGAAAATCGGATCAAATTCAGAATTGCCTACTGGAACTTATTATTATATTGTTAATATAATTGATACTGGTGGTAGTTCTTTAAAACCAATAACAGGATACATTTATTTAGGCACTCATTAATAAAAATAAAACTATGAAACGTATAATTTCAATAATAGTATTGCTGATCGCAGGCTTTGAATATTCAAACGCCCAGCAACTACCGCAGTTTACCCAATATATGTACAATACAATCGCCATTAACCCAGCCTATGCAGGGAGTAGGGACGCATTAAGTATCGTTGGGTTAAACAGGAACCAGTGGGCAGGATTTGACGGAGGGCCTGAAACGCAAACACTCTCCATCCATTCTCCATTGAGAAACGAGAAAATAGGTTTAGGGTTGTCCTTAATAAATGACAAGGCGGGTTATGAAAACTTTACCTATGTGTACGGAGATTTTTCCTATACCATTCAAGCGAGTGATAACGTAGTCATCAGTTTTGGTTTAAAAGCCGGGATGACCTATTATAAATTGGCAGATGAATTGTATAATGCCACTGAAGTAAATCAGGACACCTATTTTGATGAAAGATTAAACAGATGGAATGAGAATTTTGGTGCCGGGATTTTATTTCACAGCGACAGGTGGTATATGGGGTTGTCAATTCCGAAAATCATCAACCACGACTTAAACAACAAGACCGAGTTTAAAGCTTTGGAAAGAGTTCATTATTACGCTATCGGGGGCTATGTTTTTGATTTAAGTGAAAGTGTAAAATTTAAACCTTCCTTTATGTTTAAACATACCGATGGAGCGCCGCTTTCAACTGATTTAACAGCAAACTTCCTGTTCAGCGATAGGTTTTGGCTGGGTGGTTCTTACAGGATGAACGGACAACAGAAAGACATTGGCGCCCTTGTTGATTTTCAGGTTACAGACCAATTTAGGGTTGGCTACACCTATGAAATTCCGACTGGGGAGATTCGTCCTTATACTAACGGATCTCACGAGATATTGTTGATGTATGAATTTAAGTTTATGAAAAACAAACAAAAATCTCCGAGATATTTCTAACCAAATAAAGATGAATATTATGAAAAATATAAAACTTTTATGTATAGCTTTTGTTTTGATAAGCACATCGACATTTGGTCAAACNNAGACAAAAGAAAGCGGAAAGACAATTCAATGACTTTTCGTTTGTAAAGGCAATCGGAACCTATGAAAAACTCGTGGATACGAGCTTCAACAAATATTACGCAATGCGACAATTGGGAGATGCTTACATTATGCTTCGCCAGCCAGAAAAAGCGTTGCCAATTTATGAGAAAGTGGTTCAACAGCCAAATGTACCTTCAGAATACTATTTGTATTATGCGCAAACTCTAAGGGCCAACGGACAGTATGAAGCGTCAAAGGAATGGATGCAGAAATACAGCGACGCCGGAAACCAAGAAGATACTCGTGTTAAGCGGTTTTTCGAAAATGATGATTTGGCAAGCGGTATTTTTAATTCGAGAGAGAAGAATTTTCTTAAAAAGGTAAACTTCAACAGTAAATACAACGATTTTGGTGCAGTTACGCTAAACGACCAAATTGTGTTCACTTCCTCAAGCGATGAAGGCGTTTCGGTAAAAAGACTTTACGCTTGGGACGGACAGCCACTGTTGGATATGTATCAGACCCCAATGGAAGGCGCTTCAGCAGCAAACGCTAAAAAACTGGAAGGCGACGTAAATACCATTCATCATGACGGACCGGCAACCTTCAATGCTGATGGCACTAAAATGTACTTTTCGAGAAACAATTATCACGACAGTAAGAAAATCACCAACAGCAAAGGCGTGATGCTTATGGGTATATACAGCGCAGAGCTTGTTAATGGCAAATGGACCAATGTTAAACCGTCCAATTTGAACAATGCCAACTATATTGTGTATCACCCATCTTTAAGCCAAGACGGCAAAAAACTTTATTTCTCATCGGATATGCCAGGAGGCATAGGCGGAACAGATATTTATGTGAGCGATGTGAATCCTGACGGTTCATTGGGAACACCAAAAAATTTAGGAAACATTGTAAACACAGAAGGAAATGAATCTTTTCCGTTCATTCATTCAGAGGAAGGGACTTTGTATTTTTCTTCCGATGATCACGTCGGCGCAGGGCTTTTGGACATATTTGCGGCAGTAAAAGACCAGAATGATAACATTGTGAACGTGATTAATTTGGGTGAGCCAATCAACAGCGAGAAAGACGATTTTGCTTATTATTTGTCACCAGACGGACTTAATGGCTATATCTCTTCCAACAGAGACGGCGGTATGGGCGGCGATGATATCTATGCCTTTACCAGAATTCCTCCATTAACCTTGAAAGGACGTATTTTTGATGCCATAAACGGAGAACCTGTGGCTGGCGCAAAAGTGGTTTTAGCGCGTAAAAACGGGGAAGAGATCGCCTATTTTATTACAGAAGCTGACGGTGCCTACGAACATTTGATTGACAGGGACAAAGATTTTGTATTGAAAGGATCCAAAGCAAAATATCAGGACGTACAAAAGGAATTCAATTCTTTTGGACTTGAAAAAGAAAGAGAACTGATCGTTGATTTAAACATTCCGATGTCGCCGATAGAAGATGTTGTTATCTTGGCAGATTTGAACACCATTTATTTTGATTTGGATAAATCAAATATTAGGCCAGATGCAGCGTTAGAGTTAGATAAAGTTGTGAATTTAATGAATAAATATCCTGAAATGGTAATTAGGCTTGAGTCACACACCGACAGCAGGGCTGATGACAATTATAATATGAAACTGTCTAACAGAAGGGCAAAATCAACTTATAATTACATCATCTCAAAAGGAATAGATGCCAAGAGAATTCCGAAATATGAAGGATTTGGAGAAAGCCAGTTGGTTAACAAATGTTCAAACGGTGTAAAATGCACCGAAGAAGAACATCAGTTAAACAGAAGAACTGAATTCATCATTCTGAAAATGAAATAAAAAGTATCAACATTAAGAAACAGCAGATTGCCACAATTTTTTTCAAAAACTTCGCAATGATGTACAAAGAATAGCAGTCGTAACATCTATATATCCTTGATTATACTACCGTTGTGGGGACGACAATTTCTCAAGATATCGTTACGGCTGCTTCTTTTATTAAATAGTCAAAATACAAACAGCGCTTTTTTTAAAAAAGCGCTGTTTGTATTTTATATTATATGATTTTGCCTACTTCAGCAATCCGGCTCTTTTTAACAATGCGGTATTGTTTGGTTTTTTGCCTCTAAAATTAACATACAATGTCATAGGTTTATCGGTACCGCCTTTTGACAATACATTTTCTTTAAATTTTTGTGCGGTGGCTTTGTCAAAAATTCCATTTTTCAAAAAGAAAGCAAAAGCATCCGCATCCAAAACTTCTGCCCATTTGTAAGAGTAATATCCAGATGAATAACCGCCCTGAAAAATATGTGAAAACGAAGTACTCATACAGTTCTCTCTGATATCAGGGAATAATTGGGTATTTTTAAACGACAGGGTTTCAAATTCCTTTACATTTTTTATGTTTGAAGGGTCATTTGCATGATAATTCATATCCAGCATTCCCAAACTCAACTGACGCAGCGTTTGCATTCCTTCTAAAAAATTAGATGATTTTTTAATTTTATCAATCAATTCCATCGGAATTGGCTCATTGGTTTCATAGTGTTTGGCGAATAAGTTCAAGGCTTCTTTTTCATAACACCAATTTTCTAACAATTGGCTAGGAAGTTCCACAAAATCCCAAAATACGTTGGTGCCAGATAAACTTGGGTAGGTGGTGTTTGCCAACATTCCGTGCAAGGCGTGTCCAAATTCGTGAAACAAGGTGGTCACTTCATTAAAAGTCAATAAAGAAGGCTTGGTTTCCGTAGGTTTGGTAAAATTGCAAACAATTGAAATGTGCGGTCTGGAGTTTTCGCCGTCTTTCACCCACTGGCTTTTAAAGGAAGTCATCCAGGCACCGTCGCGTTTTCCTTTTCTCGGAAAAAAATCGGCGTATAAAATGGCGATAAAATTGCCTGAAGTATCATTTACTTTGAAGGTTTTAACGTCATCGTGGTATTTATCCACCGTATAAATTTCTTCAAAAACCAAGTCGTATAATTTGTTGGAGACTCCAAAAACGCCTTCAATAACATTTTGCAATTTGAAATAAGGTTTTAATTGTTCTTCTTCCAAATCGAACAATGCCTTTTTTAATTTTTCCGAATAATAGGCACTGTCCCATTTTTGAATTTTTTTAATACCGTCTTTTTTCGCAAAATCGGACAGGTTTTTAAACTCTACTTCTGCGGCAGGTTTTGTTTTTACAAGCAGATCTTCTAAAAAATCATTGACAATTTTGGGATTTTCAGCCATTCGTTCTTCCAAAACAAAGTGAGAATGCGTTTTATAACCCAATAAATTGGCTCTTTTATGTCGAAGTTTTACAATATTCAATAAAATTTTCTGGTTGTCATTTTCATTGTTCCTGAATGCTTTTGCACCAAAGGCAACGGCCATTTTTTTTCTTAATTTTCTATTGTCCGCATAGGTCATAAATGGAATGTAACTCGGATAATCCAATGTAAAAATCCAGCCTTCCTTATTTTTTTCTTTCGCAGTCAATTGCGCGGCTTCAATGGTATTTTCAGGCAATCCTTTTAAATCATTTTCATCGGTCAAATGAAGTTCAAAATCATTTCCTTCAGCCAAAACATGTTCTCCAAAAGTCAATTTTAATTTTGAAAGTTCCATATCAATTTTTCGCAGTTCCAATTTGTCCTTTTCATTTAGATTGGCACCGTTTCTGACAAAACTTTTATAAGATTTGGTTAATAAAGTGTCTTGTTCTGTGGTTAAATGAAGCGAATCCTTTTCTTCATAAATTTGCTTGACCCTTCTAAACAATGGCTCATTTAATTTAACGTCATTTGAAAATTCAGAAAGTATTGGCGATATTTCTTGGGCAATTTTTTGAATTTCTTCACTGGTTTCGGCAGAATTCAGATTGAAAAAGATGCTTGAAATACGGTCCAGTTTTTCACCGCCAAATTCCATTGCTTCAAGGGTGTTTTCAAAAGTGGGTTTTGCTTTATTGTTTGTGATGGCGTCAATTTCAGCTTTCGCCAGTTGAATGCCTTCAATAAATGCAGGTTTAAAATGCTTATTATTTATTTTCGAAAATGGCGCTGATGAAAATGGCGTAGTAAAATCAGCTAATAAGGGATTGCTCATTATGAAATGTTGAATTTTTTTTTAAACGAATCTATATTTTTTTATTTTTTAATTCCTCGGAAGCTTTGTACACCTTGGCTTTTAAGGCTTCTTTGTAAAGAATTATTTTATCCAGCACTTTTTGGTTTGAACTGCCAATAATTTGTGCTGCCAAAATACCGGCATTTTCAGCCCCGTCCAACGCAACGGTTGCCACAGGAACACCGCTTGGCATTTGAAGAATTGAAAGCACGGAATCCCAGCCATCGATGGAGTTTCTCGATTTTATGGGAACGCCAATAACGGGTAACGGACTCATTGAAGCCACCATTCCCGGTAAATGTGCAGCGCCGCCGGCACCGGCAATAATCACCGAAATTCCACGGGTATGCGCATTTTTTGCATAATCAAAAAGTTTTTCTGGAGTTCGGTGGGCAGAAACGATATCCACTTCAGTTTCAATGTTAAAACTTTGTAAAATAGCGATAGCCAGTTGCATAATTGGAAGATCTGAACTGCTTCCCATAATAATTCCTACTTTGCTCATTTTATATTTTTTTATCATTAATTACTCATCATTAATTGCTGATTACCCGAATGGTGTTTTTAACTGTTTCCGCAATTTTTCGCGCTTCGGTTAAATTATTGTTCACAATAGTTACGTGGCCCATTTTTCTGAATGGCCTTGTTTGTTTTTTGCCGTAAATATGAGGCGTCACGCCTTTCATTTCAAGAATTTTTTCGATATTTTGATAAATCACATCGCCCGAAAAGCCTTCTTCACCCACCAAATTTACCATAATTCCGGCAACTTTGCTTTCTGTATTCCCCAAAGGAAGATTTAAAATGCTGCGCAAGTGCTGCTCAAACTGATTTGTGTAAGATGCTTCAATGCTGTAATGGCCGCTGTTGTGTGTGCGCGGTGCCACTTCATTTACCAAAATTTCGTCATCTTCGGTTTGAAACAGTTCAACGGCCAATAAGCCAATGTGCTCAAAAGCTTCCGCAACGTGTAAGGCAATTTTTGTGGCTTTTTTAGCGACTTCTTCAGAAATTCTGGCCGGACAAATGACGTATTCCACCTGGTTGGCTTCTGGATGAAATTCCATTTCCACAACCGGATATGTTTTTATTTCTCCGTTTTTATTTCTGGCAACAATAACGGCCAATTCATTTTTAAACGGAATTAAATATTCTGTAATTGATTCATTGTCAGTCAATAAATTTAAATCAGCATCATTTCTGACGATTTTAACGCCAGTGCCGTCATAGCCAAATTGCGCCGATTTCCAAACAAAAGGATATGATAAGCCTTCTTTTTTTAATGCCGCCAGGGATGAAAATCGTTTATGCGGTGAAGTTGGAATGTTATTTTCTTTGAAAAAATCTTTTTGTTTGCCTTTGTGCTGAATAATTTGCAAAATGCGTGGCTGCGGATAAATGGCCAAACCTTCTTTTTCAAGTTTTAAAAGCGCCTCAATATTTACGTGTTCAATTTCAATGGTTAATAAATCCACTTTTTTGCCGAAGTTGTAAACGGTATCAAAATCCATTAAACTTCCCTGGTGAAATTCGTTGCAAATTTGTGCGCAGGGCGCGTCGCTTGATGCGTCTAAAATACAGGCGTAAATATCGAATTTTTGGGTTTCGGCCAACAACATTTTGCCTAATTGTCCGCCTCCCAATACGCCCAATCTAAAATTTGATGAGAAATAATTTTTCACTTTTATAGGTTTGCCACAAAAATACCAATCTGTTTTTAATAAAGATTGCTAAATTTTAATAATTGCAACAATTTATATGGTATAAATGAAAATTATTGTTGATTTACTAATTGATGGGTTAGTGATTGCAGTGAAAAACCTTTTTTGATTTGCCTTTTGGCGAAGTAAAAAAGGTTGTAACGAAAAGCACGGCCCGCCAGTTGGCGGGGAACCCCCACTAAAATAGTATTTTAATCAGTTTATTGTTTTAGGTAGTTTTTAGCCGTAAAAATTTAAAAATTGGTAATTTTTAAAGTAGCGTTATTTATTACAAAAACTTTATATTCTCTTGCAAAATGTTTATTTCCAGCTGTTTGCGGCGAGCCGTCTATAATGCTGTACTCACTATTGTCACAAGGGCATTTTAATTTTAAACTGCCGTCAAAATTCATAGGCGTTGCGCAGTCGTTATTTGGACAGGCCCTGTCAAATGCTTTATAAGGCGGATTTCCGATGCCGGTATTTTG
>DPCK01000031.1 GCA_003516285.1 Lutibacter sp.
GCCTTTATATTTAGATGTTGTTACCTCATTTGTTGAAATGGGAGACTATATACCAACAATAATAGGTGGACGATACGGACTTTCTTCAAAAGAGTTTACGCCAGCAATGGTTAAAGGAATTTATGATGAATTGGATGAAAATTCACCAAAAAATCACTTCACTATCGGTATCAATGACGATGTAACCAATACAAGTTTAAGTTATGATCCGAATTTCAAAACTAAAAAAGATACGTTTGACTGTATGTTTTATGGTTTGGGATCTGATGGAACTGTTGGTGCAAATAAAAATTCCATTAAAATTATTGGCGAAACTACAGATAATTATGTACAAGGATATTTTGTGTATGACTCCAAA
Organism: Lutibacter sp.; assembly: GCA_003516285.1. Lineage (GTDB taxonomy): Bacteria > Bacteroidota > Bacteroidia > Flavobacteriales > Flavobacteriaceae > Lutibacter. Next base: position 359 of record DPCK01000031.1, read on the forward strand.
AAAGCGGGTGCCCAAACAGTTTCGCATTTGCGTTTTGGGCCAGAACCAATTTATTCAACATATTTAATCAACAAAGCAAATTTTATTGCTTGTCACCAATTTAATTTTATCTATAAATACGATATTTTAGAAAATATTAAAAAAGGTGGAACATTTTTATTGAATACGCCTCATTCAAAATATAAAGTTTGGACCGAGTTGCCAAGTGTTATGCAACGCAGAATTATTGATAATGATGTTGAGTTTTACGTAATTGATGCCACAAAAGTAGCTCAAGAAGCAGATTTAGGCAAACGTACAAATACCATTTTGCAAACTTGTTTCTTCGCCATATCTGGCGTGCTTCCTAAAGATGAAGCCATCAAGAAAATTAAAAATGCCATTGTAAAATCATATTCTCATAAAGGAGATGCTGTTGTGCAAATGAATTTTAATGCAGTTGATAAATCATTAGAAAATCTTCAAAAAGTTGAATATCCTCGTCACACTACAAATAACAACGGTTTAACGCCAATGATGACAGCAAATGCCGATGATTTCGTAAAAGAAATTTTAGGAACTATTTTGGCGGGTAGAGGTGATTCATTGCCTGTGAGTGCTTTTTCTGTTGATGGAACTTTTCCAACAGGAACAACACAGTATGAAAAACGCGGAATTGCCGATTTTGTGCCAGTTTGGGATGATGCAGATCTTTGTACACAATGTAATAAATGTGTCGCTATTTGTCCGCACGCTGCCATTAGAGCCAAAGTTGTATCAAATGATTTATTGATAAACGCACCGGAATCACTAAAAAGTGTACCGGCAAAAGGCAGACCATTTAATAGTGATAAAGAGAGTTATATATTGCAGGTTTCACCTGAGGATTGTACCGGTTGTGATTTATGCGTAGCTGTTTGCCCGGCCGAAAGTAAGGAAGTACCAAATACTTTTGCTATTAACTTAACAGATTATCGTAAAGTAAGAGAAACAGAAAATGTAAATTGGAATTACTTCATTGATTTACCTGATTATGACAGAAAAGAATTGGTGACATCCACAGTGAAAGGTTCTCAGTTTTTAGAACCATTATTTGAATTCTCCGGGGCTTGTTCAGGTTGTGGTGAAACGCCATATATTAAATTAATTACACAATTATACGGAGACAGCATTTTAATTGCAAATGCAACTGGCTGTTCCTCTATTTATGGCGGTAATTTACCAACAACACCCTATAAGACAAATAAAGCCGGACGGGGACCAGCTTGGGCAAACTCATTATTTGAAGACAATGCAGAGTTTGGTATGGGTATGCAATTGGCATTGACCAAAAAACAAGAAATAGCTGTAGGTTTATTGAAATCTTTAGAAAGTAAAATAGGCAGTACCTTAGTAAATAACATTCTAAACAATGCTGAAGAAAACGAAACGCTTAAAGAACAAAAAATAAATCAAATAGAGGAACTCAATGAAATTTTAGAAACCATTGATACCTATGAAGCTAAAAAATTAAGAAACCTTTCTGAATACTTGCGTAAAAAAGCTGTTTGGATATTTGGTGGAGACGGTTGGGCTTATGATATTGGATATGGCGGTTTAGACCACGTATTTTCATCAGGCGAAAACGTAAATGTTTTAGTGATGGATACTGAAGTTTATTCGAATACAGGAGGACAAGCTTCTAAATCTACACCGATGGGCGCAAGTGCCAAGTTTGCAATTTCAGGAAAAATGACTTCTAAGAAAAGTTTGGCTTTGCAAGCAGTTTCTTATGGAAATGTTTATGTGGCGCAAATTGCCATTGGCGCAAAAGATAACCAAACGCTAAAAGCAATTGAAGAAGCGGCCGCTTACCCGGGACCATCTTTAATTATTGCTTATTCTCACTGTGGTGAGCACGGATACGATTTAAAAGATGGTGCAATTCACCAAGAGAAAGCCGTAGAAACAGGTTATTGGCCATTATTTAGATTCAATCCTTTGGCTGAAAAAGGAAAGAAATTTAAATTGGATTCAAAAACGCCTTCTGCTCCATTAAGTGAATTTATGTATACAGAAACTCGCTTTACCAGAGTTGTGAACGAAAATCCTGAATTGGCAAAAGAGCTATTGGATAAAGCCCAAGAACAGGTTGATGTTAATTGGGAAAGATTGGAACTTTACAGAAATTTATAAATTAATTTAAAAGTGCCAAGTATTTTTATGCTTGGCACTTTTTTTATATCTTTAAATACTATTGTAAAGGCTTGATTTTTATAATAATTGAAGAAATTGGCACGATTAATAATTTTCTTTTAGGATAAAAAATTAAAAAATAAAAGATGAAAGCAAGATCAGAAGCTTTTTTTAAAGAAGCGTCAAAAAAATTAAAATCGGCAAAGGAGGAATTATTTAAACCTGCTGAAGATATTGTTAGTTATTCAGTTTGTAAAAACGCCCAGTTTGCCATTGAGAACTTTCTTAAAGGGTATTTAACAAAAAGCAATGTCGAGTTACAGCCAGACGAAACGATCGCTTCCCTGTACGATAAATGTGTAAGCATCGACAAAGATTTTGCATCGATAGATTTAAATACAATCGGATGTAAAAATCACGCTATAGATTCACGCTATTGCTCAGATATTAATACGGTAAGCGCTTGTTTTGACACGGCAGACAGCATTGATACCTATTTTAGAAAAAACAAAATCGTATAAAACACCATATTTTTTTTTCGTTTGAGAAAGAAAAAAACTTACTGTACATTTGTGTAAAATAATCACTCAATGAATTATATTTTATTTGATGGTACAGTTCGCAATGCATTATTGCCGTTAACCTTCACAAAACCCGTTGCCGATTTACGAATTGGAATACTTACCATTCGTGAAAAATGGGAAACCTATTTGGGATTTACAACAACCACACTTACCGAAGACTATTTAGAAGAAAAATTTCCAATGGTTGAAATGGCGCAAAACGTGATGATTAACACTTCGTTTTTGCCAACACTTTCCTTAGCGGAAAAAATAATGGAATTAAAGGAAAATCAGGCTATTTTCAAGGATGAAGAAGTGATTGCATTTTTTACGACCGATTTACA
>DPCK01000152.1 GCA_003516285.1 Lutibacter sp.
CTCTTCCCTGTTGTAATTTAAAGAGATGGTTTTTAGTACATTATTGCCGATGGAAACGTTGTAAAATCCGCTTTGTAAAATAACATCAGTCAAAATCAGGTCGACTTTGTTTTGGGAAACTTTTTGAAGCGGAATAAATGCGCTGGTTTTGTTTGAAATCTTGAGAACATCATCTTTTCCGATGGCAGCGTTGATTTCAATATTGTTTTCTGGCGCGATGGTATGATAAAGTTGCGAAGTTTTTAAGCTTGTTTTGGAAAAATTATAAAAAATGGGTACCACCAAAGGCGATTGCGTAAAATCGGAAATGCTTTTGTTTAAGGGCGCTGCAACCCAATAAAAAGTGCCGTTTTTATTTTTTGTGGAAGAAATAAACGGACTGTTATTGTCGAATTTTAGAATGGCAGCACTGTTTTTGGAATTATTTTGGTAATGCAAGGCCGTTTTCGGGTATTGAAAATTGGTCACTTTCTTTTGAAAAACATCATTAATTAAAGGATGCTCATAATTTATGGCAGTAATTAAATGTTCATTTTCAATTTTAGCGATTATTTTTCCCGCCTGAAATGCGTTTATAAGTCGATTATAGGAATCTATATTCGCATTTTGGGAAGGAATCACCACTAAATTTCCGCCGTTTTCTGAAAACTGAAACAAACTGCGTTGCAATTCCGCAGGAATATCGGCCAATTCATTCAAAATGATTAAATCTTGCTCCTGAATTTTATTGTAATTTAAGTTTGAAAGTGGGGTAGCGGTAAAATTAAATTCATTTTCAGTATAAATTTTTGATAAAAATTCGGTCGGATTCCCTATACTTAATACGTTGATTTTTTCGGTCGAGGAAATGGAAAAATAAAAGTCGTTGTCAAATTCCAAACCGTCATCAATTAGAGAGACTTTTCCATCAAAATGAGTGGAATTTGGTATGGTAAATTGAACTTTTTGCTTAAAGGAATTTGCAAATCTTGCCGTTGTTTTACCCATTAATATGTTGTTTTGAAATAAGGAAACAGGAATCGTTTCAGCAATCATTTGGCTGCTTTTCACCAATACATACAAGGTTAATTCTGTCAAAGATTTTTGTTCAACAAACACACTATCCAAATATATATTTTGTGATGATTTTGGGGAGAGTTGCAGCAAAGAAACAGGCATTTTTATAGCGGTGAAATCAATGTTGTTTTGAATGTTAATATTTTGAAAATCAGATATTAAAACCATCTTATTTAAGGTGTTAATTTCATCAATATAATTGCTTTTTGCTTTTAACAATACAGTATTCAAATCAAGCTTATTAGGCGAATAATCAAGGTTTATCAATTCATTTTTTAAATCGTTGGCGTCTAAATTTTTTAAATTTGCTTCATTGGTGATCAGCGTAAAAACGCTGTTTTGAAGGTTGTTGTCTTCAATGATTTTTTGGGCGGCACTTTTTAACAATTCCCCTTTTTCACCCTTCGCCTGCATACTGTGCGAATTGTCTAAATAAATAGTGACATTCACATTATTTTCGGTAGACGATTCAGAAAAATACGGCTGGGAAAAGGCTAAGATGATGCAACTTAAAGCCAGCAATCGACTTATTAAAACGAGCCATTTTTTAATTTGTGAACTTTTTCTGGTTTGCCTTTCTATATTTTTTAGAAAAGCTACATTGGTAAAAGGGACTTTAACGAAGCGTTGCAGCTGAAATAAATGAACAATTATCGGGATGATAAGAAGCAGAAGTGCGTAAAGAATTTCCGGATGCTTAAATTGCATTGTTCAAAATGGTTTCTCAAAGATATAAAAATAGGAGTTACTTATGAAAAATAGTTTTTCAAAATTCCTAAGGCGTATTTACTCGCAATGGAATTGGCGAATTTCGGAAAATCAATAGTTGCATTGTCATTTGCCTTGTCGGAAATAACGCGAATGATGGAAAACGGCACTTCATATTCATAACAAACTTGCGCCACAGCAGCGCCTTCCATTTCAACACAAATGGCTGTTGGAAGCTTTGTGTTCAGTTTTTTAATTTTTTTAAGGCTTGAAATAAACTGATCGCCGCTGGCAATGTCGCCGTGCACCGCTTTTGGTGTTTGAATATCAAAAAGTTTAGAATCTTCAAGTGCAATATATTGATGGTAAGTGGCTAAAAACACATTTGTGGCTTCCAGTAATTTTGCGGTATCATTGGTTTTTAGAAACATTTTCCTTAAAATGGGGATTTCAAATTTTTCGTAAAAAGGAAAAGCGTTTAAATCGTGTTGGTATAAATTTTTGCCTATCACAATATCGCCAATATTTAAATCTTGATGAATGGCACCGGCCACACCTGTAAAAATAATTTCCTTAACATCAAAATCGTTGATCAATTGCGTAGCAGTCGCTGCAGAAGCAACTTTTCCCCATCTGGAAAAGACGAGCACCACTTTCTTGCCGAATAAAATTCCTGAATAATAGGTTCTCATCCCTTTTTCGGTTTTGGAAACGTGCTGTAGTTCGTGGAGCAAGGCCTGAATTTCTTCCTGCATCGCGCTAATAATTCCTGTCATTTTATAAAGATCTGTTGCTTATTCTGCCGTCAATCATTTCTAGTTTCCGGTCGGCCATCTCCGCCAATTCCTGATTGTGCGTCACAATCACAAAAGTTTGGTTGAATTTATCGCGCAAAGTGAAAAATAATTCGTGCAAATTTTTGGCAGAAGAGGAATCTAAATTTCCGCTGGGCTCATCGGCAAAAATAACATCGGGATTGTTGATTAAAGCCCTGGCAACCGCAACACGTTGTTGTTCGCCACCCGACAATTCGTTGGGTTTGTGGTGTAATCTGCTTGAAAGCCCCAAAAAAATAAGCAATTCCCTGGCTTTGTTTTCCGCATCTTTTTTAGAGGAATTTCCTATAAAAGCAGGAATGCAAACATTTTCGAGTGCCGTAAATTCGGGAAGCAATTGATGAAACTGAAAAATAAAACCGATATGTTGATTTCTGAACCTGGAAAGATCATTGTCTTTTAATTCGAGAATGTTTTTGGTGCTGATGGAAAGCTTGGAATCCTTGCCTTTGGTTGGGTAATCCAATGTGCCAAGAATTTGAAGCAACGTTGTTTTGCCTGCGCCTGACGGACCAACAATCGCCACAATTTCTCCTTTTTTAATGGACAAATCCACGCCTTTTAAAACCTCTAAATCCCCGTAAAATTTATGAATATTCTTAGCTTCTATCATGCGGTAAAAGTAAGCTTTTTTGTTTTAAAATTGTTTATTTGTTTAACTGTGGAATCGATTTTTTAATTTATCTTCAACTATCAACTTTTAAAGTCCAACGCGCCATCTGGCAATATCGCTAAAAATGTTCACTGAATATTTTTTTTAACGCGCTTTTCCCCCTTTGGGGTTGGGGGCTTAAAGCCAGGTTTTAACATTATTATAGTCCAAATAATAAATAAATTTGACTGAAAGATTGTTGTTGACAGGTTCTGTAAATAGGTTGTCCAAGTTTTTCCTAAAATTTAAATGTGCCAATTGATCCTCATTAAAAATGGAGTTTCTGTATAAAATTACCAACTGGCTTCCCGGAGCAAATTCCCAGGAATAACTTAAATCCAAATTCCAGATATTATAATTGATATTGTGGTTGCCTTGGTAGGAACTGGCGTTTAAAGTGCCTTCATTGTTCAGTTCAAAAAAATTGGTGTCATATTTCACCGGCGACCAATAATGCCTGAATGAAAGCGCTAAATTTGATTTTATATTGAAACTTAAATTGCCCGTTAAGGTATTTGTGACTGTTTTTACATCTCTGTTTCCAAAAATAATGCTTCCGTCATTTAAATTGGTTACCCATCCATTGTCATTTATAAGTTTTGAAAAATTCAATTTATAAACAGTGGAAAATTTGTCGGAAAAGCGATATCGTGGTGAAAATGACAGTTCGGCTAATTCATTATTGAGCGTGTATCTTTTGGCATAGGTGCTTCTTACGTCTATCGCAAACTTTTTCCGATAATCTGTAGAAATCCAGCCATTTATGACATATACCGGTTTTTGTTTAAAAAATCTTCCCTTAACACGAGGCTCATAGAAGTTGTATTGATCGCCAAGACTTGTATTTATTTCTCCGCCAAAGGCAAATCTTGTTTTGGTGGCAAAGAAAAAATCCAACTCAAAATTGTTTTCCGCGAATTGGTTTGTGTCGTTTTGATAATTAAAATTGCTTGATAATGTAATATTATATTCGTTAAAAATATTTGTGGGTTCAAAAATCCTGTAGGATACTTCAGCCCAATAAACAGCTAAGTTATTTCTGTTCTGATAGCCCAAATCGTTAATATTATAAGTATCATTGCTTCGTGAATGACCAAATTCATATTGATAATTACCCGATATTTTGGCAAATTCGAGCATTCCAGAATAACCCGATATGTTTTCGCCATTTTCATAAATGTTGCTTATTTTAACATCTCCGGTTGTTTTGTAGCTGTTTTTTTTATTCGCAATATCAAAAAGCAAGGCTGATACATTGGCGTCCCTAAAACTGCCGTTTCTGGTAACATTGGTATTTACAAAACTGATGGAGGAATTTTTGTTGAATTGCTGGTCTAAAACAAGCACATTATAATTGGCAAGCGGCTCGGTAACAACTTCTCTGGTTTCATTGGTCAGCGTATTTTTTATTTCTGCGGAAGTTTTTTCGGTGACGGCATTGAAAAATCCGATGCCCAATCCTTTTTTTGTCCGTCCCGAAACTTTTAAAGCATTGATCATATTGACTTTAGACGGATTGTTGGAAATTTCCTCATTTTCATTTAAATCGGATTGAACCCTTCCGTAGCCAATAGGCCTGCTGCCAATTCTTCGGGAATAAAATAAATAACCTTTATTGAAAAGTTCTGTTCCTTCGGTAAAAAAGGAACGTTTTTCATCATATTGTTGTTCAAACGGCCCTAAATTTAAAACCTGATCGTCAAAAGCCGTTTGCCCGAAGTCGGGAATTAGGGTAGCATCCAACGTAAAACTTTCATTAATGCCATATTTTAAATCCATTCCAATACTGTAATCGGTTTCTTTATCGCCGTTAAAAGAATTAACCGCGGCAAAAGCATAAGGAGAAAAACTGAGTCGGGTAGGAGGTGTAATATTTTTTATACCGGTAATTAAACCAGCATATTGCGTGAATAAACCAACTTTTTTATCGACATAATTCCAAGAATATTGTTCATTAAGCCTGTTTATTTTTCTGTGAAAGTTAACACCCCAGGTTTGCTCGGTTGAATTACTGAACCGCAAGGCTGAATAAGGGATTTTGATTTCTGCCACCCAACTGTCGTCATTAATTTTAACATCACTTTCCCAAACGGCGTTCCAGCTAAAATCTTCTCCTTCAGAAGAAACTTTGGCATCACCTTGTGCGCCGGTGCTCATCACCACAAATTCCGTGTCATTTTGTCCGTCGTTATTTGGGTTGATGCTGATTAAGAAAAAGTCGACTTGTCCAAATTCGTCTCTGCCTCCAAATTGTAAAGGAATTGCTTTTGGGTTAAAGTCGTACATCGTTGCGCCAAAATAAATGGCTTCGTCATCATAAGCAATTTTCACAACCGTTTTCATATTTTCCCTTTCTTCACCACCATCGCCAGGCTTAAACATTTGAAAGTTTTGCGCGGGTTCGGCATCTTTCCAAAAATCTTCATCTAAAACACCGTCAATTGATGAGGTTTTGGTAATTCTTAAAGCATTAACCGATTTAATTTTTTCTTGGGAATGGGATAGGGAGAAAATAAAAAAACTTATTATTAAAAGGTATTTCTTCATTGTAACGTAATAAACAGACTCAAATTTTGGTTAAAATATTGAAGATGCAGAACAAACCATCTTAAATAAATGCTACTATATAGACGTGCAAAAATACACATTGTTACACTATGTAAAACTTTTTTTAAATACTTATTAATTTTAAGTTAGGATTAGTACATTTGTTGATATTTACAAAAACCACGATCTCTAATGAATTTACACGAATATCAAGGAAAAGAATTACTAAGTAGTTTTGGCGTAAGAATACAACGCGGCATTGTTGCCGATAACCATTTAAAAGCAGTAGACGCGGCAAAGCAATTGGCTGTAGAAACCGGAACTGGCTGGTGGGTTGTGAAAGCACAAATTCACGCGGGCGGACGAGGAAAAGGCGGTGGTGTGAAATTGGCCAAAAGTTTAAAAGATGTTGAATCAATTTCAGAAAGCATTATTGGGATGATGTTGATCACACCTCAAACACCACCTCAGGGAAAAAAAGTTCATCAAGTTTTAATTGCTGAAGATGTTTATTATCCGGGAGCGAGTGAACCAGAAGAATATTATATGTCGGTTTTGTTGAACAGAGCAACCGGAAAAAATATGATTATGTATTCTACAGAAGGCGGAATGGATATTGAAACGGTTGCCGAAAAAACACCTCACTTAATTTTTACCGAAGAAATGGATCCATTATTGGGATTGCAAGCTTTTCAGGCGCGTAAAATTGCCTTTAATTTAGGATTGTCCGGAAATGCGTTAAAAGAAATGATCAAGTTTGTGACTTCTTTATATACTGCTTTTGTTCAGTCGGATGCCACTTTATTTGAAATAAACCCTGTTTTAAAAACTTCGGATGATAAAATATTGGCGGTGGATTCAAAAGTTGTTTTGGATGATAATGCTTTATTTCGCCATCAAGATTTGGCCGTACTTAGAGATTTTCGTGAAGAAAGTCCGATTGAGGTTGAAGCCAATGCCGCAGGATTGAATTATGTTGATTTAGACGGTAATGTGGGTTGTATGGTTAACGGTGCCGGTTTGGCGATGAGCACGATGGATTTAATCAAACAATCGGGCGGAGAACCGGCAAACTTTTTGGATGTTGGTGGTACGGCAGATGCAAAACGTGTTGAAACAGCCTTCAGAATTATCTTAAAAGATTCAAACGTAAAAGCAATATTGGTCAATATTTTTGGCGGAATTGTGCGTTGCGACCGTGTGGCGCAAGGCGTTATTGATGCTTATAAAAATATGGGCGATGCCATTAAAATACCAATTATTGTGCGTTTACAAGGCACCAACGCCAAAGAAGCGCAAGAACTGTTAGACAATAGCGGATTGGATTTAATTTCAGCAACCGAATTTCAGGAAGCTGCAGATAAAGTTCAAAAAGTTTTGGCATAACTTAGCAAAAAAATATATTCAAAAAAAGCCAATGATTAGTTCATTGGCTTTTTTTTGACATTAAAAAAGCAGCTATCACGAGCTTCCAGCTCCTAACTGACTAACTTGGTAATAAAAGCACGAGCGGGACGCTCGCGTCAGCAGATGAGATTCTGTAACAAGCCTGCGGGTCGGAATGTGGGGTTCAGAATGTCGGGTTCTAATAATTTAAGGCGTAAAAAAAACACTTCAATGGAAGTGCTTTTTTATTTTATCGAAGCCAATTGATTAAATATCTTCAAAATTTACGTCAGTAAAACTTTCTGATCCTGATACGGTTTCTTCAGTTTCTTCGGTTCCGTCTGATGGTCTTTTAAAATCTTTTTGGTGACGTTCAGAAATTACTTCTTCACCTTTTTCATTTAAAATATAATTTGTTGCTTCTTTTAGCATATCATTAAACTCTACAAAATCTTCTTTGTATAAATAAATTTTATGCTTTTTGTAATGGAAAGATCCATCGTCGTGTGTGAATTTTTTACTTTCGGTAATAGTTAAGTAATAATCTTCGGCTTTTGTTGCTCTTACATCAAAAAAGTAAGTTCTTCTTCCTGCTCTAAGAACCTGAGAGAATATCTCTTCTTGTTCTAAATGTTCATTGTCATTCATATATAACTCTCTATTTAATTAATCTTTTTATTAGATATTGACACAAATCTATAAAATAATTTGACTTTTTGCACTATTTTCAAATTTCTTTTTCCAAAAGTTGTTGTTCATAAAGTTCTTTATAATAGCCGTCAATTTTAATCAACTCAGTATGTGAACCTTGCTGAATTACTTTTCCTTTTTCCAATACCAAAATGCTGTCGGCATTTTTTACCGAGGAAATTCTATGGCTGACAATGATGGTGGTTTTATCTCGGCTTATTTTAAATAAATTGTTCAGGATAATTTCTTCGGTTTCTGTATCCACTGCCGATAAGCAATCGTCCAAAATTAATATTTCAGGTTCTTTAATAAGCGCACGGGCTATGGAAACCCGCTGTTTTTGTCCGCCCGACAAGGTAACGCCTCTTTCTCCAACAAAGGTGTTGTAACCTTCGTTAAACTCGATGATATTGTGGTGGATGTAGGCATCTTTGGCTGCTTGCTCAATTTTTTCGTCAGAAGCAGCTTCATCGCCAAATTTAATATTGTTTTTGATGGTGTCGGAAAACAAAAAAGCTTCTTGCGGCACAAACCCAATACTTTGTCGCAGATTGTCTAAATTGAGCTCTTCTATTGGCTTTCCGTCGATTAAAATCTCTCCTGATTTAACATCATACAAACGGGCAATTAAGCTGATAAGCGTTGTTTTCCCAGATCCCGTATTTCCTAAAACACCCAATGTTTTCCCTTTTTCAAGTTTAAAATTGATGTGTTTCAGCGCTTCAATATTGGTGTCGTCATAGGTAAAAGACACATTTTTAAATTCGATTTCACCTTCAATTTTTGATGGTATATTGGTGTTATTGATAATTTCAGGTTCCTGTTTTAAAAACTCGTTGATCCGTATTTGTGATGCTTCAGCCTCCTGAATGATGGAAGTTACCCAGCCCACAACGGCAACCGGCCAGGTAAGCATATTGATGTACATAATAAATTCGGCAATAACACCCAAAGAAATGGTGCCTTCAATATAACGCAAACCGCCCACATAAATAACCAAAATATTGCTCAACCCAATCAACAAAATCATAGAAGGAAAAAACAATGCCTGAACTTTAAACAAGCTGATGTTTTTTTCTTTGGCTTTATTGGACAAGTGTTCAAATTCATCCATTGCTTTTTCTTCAACACCATACGATTTTAAAATACTGATTCCTGAAAAAGTTTCTTGGGCGCTTGAAGTTAATTTCGATAAGTATTGTTGCACAACGGTGCTTCGTTGGTTAATGATTCTGCTTAAATAATAAATCAATACCGATAAAATAGGCAAGGGTAAAAGCGTATAGTTGGTTAAAGTGACATCAATATGGTACATTTTAATAATAGCCACAGAAAACAGCACCAGCATATTGATGCTGTACATAATTGCCGGCCCGGCGTACATACGCACTTTGCTCACATCTTCGGTTATGCGATTCATTAAATCGCCAGTTCGGTTTTTTTTGTAAAAATTTAAGGACAAAAGCTGGTATTGGCGGTAAATTTCATTTTTTAAGTCGAATTCAATCAACCGCGACATCACAATAATGGTTTGACGCATTAAAAAAGTGAAAAACCCCGAAAGCAGGGCTGCCGCAACAATTAAAAGTATGTTATAAAGCAATTCCGATTTTACCACGGCCAAATCGGTTACAATGCCATTTCTGTAATCTTCGGCAACATTTATGGATTCCCTAATAATTTGGGGAACCTGCAATGCCAATATTTTAGAAGCAATGGTGATAATGATGCCTAATAAGAGTCGGTATTTATATTTTAAAAAGTATTTGTTTAGGTATGATAAAGCTTTCATAAAGAATTTAAATGCAATGAATTTTGTAAGATGCGAAGATACGGGAAAAAAAAATTAAAAAGGGGAAGACAGAAGTCCGAAATTGAATAAGGCAATAGAAACTGACCGACACTAATCTGGGAAGATTATGTCATAAATGAGCTTATCAAATTAAATGAGAAAAACAAAACAAAGTATTCAGGAGTAGCTCAGCAAAGGGCCAATATTTATTAAAATGATTCTTTGAATTCGAACCATTTAATCATATATGAAACTAACATTCATTGTAAATTTCAATAAAACATTTAGTGAAATTAATTTCAATAATAACTGATGAAAAATACTCAATATTAGGTATTTACATTCATAAATTTTGGTTGTAACTTTAATTGGTAATTTTTTAAAATTTTAAAATTATGAAAAAGTTTAGATTTTTAGCCGTAATGGCTTTGTTAATGATGTTCGGTTGCTCGAAGGATGAAGTGATAACCGATGAACAAGAACTGTTTTCTGTAGAGAAAAATAGCCAACCTGTAATTGGTGAGAAAAATGGATTGGATAATCCTGGATGGAAGGATATATCTTTTCAACTAACTTCTATTAATAATAGTATTTATGAAGGCAACTGTATGCCCAATAATAGAAAAATACTTAAATCAGGGTATTTCGAAGGGAATATACAAGGTTTTGGTGTTATAAAATCAAATTTAAGTAAATACGAATTTTCTGAGTATTGTGTTGAAGATGAAATTGGTAGTAACTCTCCAACTTATGGTGAACAATGGAGGTATGAATTAAAAATAATTGGAGGAAAGGTTGCAATAAGCACAAAAGATTATTTCTACCTTGATATTACGGGGTATTTATATCCTTGGTTTAATTTGGGAACTGGGATTGATGACGGAACTTTTATTGGTACTGCGACAACACGAGATGGATCGGGTAAATTCAAAGATTTTAACGATCGAACCTTTGTGGTTGGTAAATATGGTTTTGAGGGTATAAACTTAGAGACTGGTATGATCCATTGGTGGATGCATTAACTTTAAATAAATAGTATTAAAAATACTCAATATTAGGTATTTACATTCATAAAATTTGGATGTAACTTTAAGTTGTAATTTTTTAAAATTTTAAAATTATGAAAAAGTTTAAATTTTTAGCCGTAATGGCTTTGTTTATGGTGTGCGGGTGTTCAAAAGATGAACTTATCAACGACACAAGTGAAAACAACCAGCTTAAAAAAGGTAGTCCCAACACAAGCACTGAAATTTTTTTCCTAAGCAATAGTATTGCTAATGACGATTTCATTGTATTGTTTA
>DPCK01000143.1 GCA_003516285.1 Lutibacter sp.
GCAATTGAAAGAATTATTTACCTTAACATGGCTACAACTAATACTAAAAAATTAGTAAGTCAAATAGATGAAGCATTAGCTTCAGGTGGTGTTGAAGCAGCAAAAGAAGTTTGCAGAAACACTAAAGGTCCTGTTGCTTCCATATTTTATCAAGGATTAGATAGAATGGACGAAGGAGTTGAATCAGCTGAAAAAGCAGTTGTTGCTTATGGTGGTGTTCAAATGGGATTATTGGAAAAAAACATTTCTTGGTTATCTTTATTTATTGCTTTGGCGCCAATGCTTGGTTTCATGGGTACTGTAATCGGTATGATTAGTGCTTTTGACTCTATTCAAGCTGCAGGAGATATCTCTCCAACGGTTGTTGCGGGTGGTATTAAAGTTGCCTTATTAACAACTGTGTTTGGTTTAGTTGTAGCAATTATTCTTCAAGTTTTTTATAATTACATTATCTCTAAAGTAGATAGTATTGTAAACAATATGGAAGATGCTTCAATTTCACTAGTTGACCTTTTGGTTAGACACAAAAAATAATAATTATGAATACGAAAACATCAAAAATATTAACTTTTGTTACTGGTTTTATTGGATTGGTAGGTTTCTACTTTTTCGTTAGAATAGTGATGGAAGGTGATGACGCAATAAAGGAAGATGGAGCCTTGCAAGCCAGTATTTTATCTCCATTTATCTCATTTTCAATTTTTTTATTGATAGCTACGGCACTGATTTCAATAATTTTTTCTTTGCTCAACTTAACCAAGCATCCTGAGGTTTTAAAAAGAACTTTATTGGGCGTAGGCGCGATGGCGCTGTTACTGGTATTGGCTTATGTATTTGCTACTGATGAAGCTACAACAGACGCTATGGGTAAAGTAATATTAGATGGTGAAGCGGGAAGTGTCTCCAAATGGGTAAGCACCCTAATTAATTACAGTTTTATATTAGGATCTATTGGTTTAGCATTCTTTTTATTCGACTTTGTAAAATCACTTGTAAAAAATTAACTAAGTTATGGCAAGAAGAGAAATTGGAGAAATTAATGCTGGTTCAATGGCAGACATTGCGTTCTTGCTTTTAATATTTTTCTTAGTGACAACTACGATGGATGTTGATTCAGGTATTGCGCGTAAATTACCTGAGAAAACAGATGTTCAGTCTGACGTAATTGTAAAGGAAAAAAACGTTTTGGATATTGTTGTCAACAGAAACAACCAGTTGTTGGTTGAAAATGAATATGTAAAAGTAACTGACGTTAAGCGTTTGGCAATGAAGTTTATTGATAATGGAGGCGGAATAGGGACTCCAATTGATGACAAGCCAGGAGAGCCTTGCGATTATTGCGGAGGTGAGAAAGATCCTAATTCTTCAGATCATCCTACAAAAGCGATTATATCTTTACAAAGTGACAGAGGGACTACTTACGGTATGTATATTTCCATTCAAAATGAAATTGAAGGCGCTTATACAGAATTAAGAAACAATCTTTCTAAAAAATTGTATGGCAGAACTTATGATGAATTATTGAGCGATTATAAGGACAATCCTTCAAAAAGTTTGCAAGATAAAATTGATGATTTGAAAAACAAATATCCTCAAATCATTACTGAACCTGAACCGATAAAATAATAGCATATTATGAGTAAATTTAAAAAGAAGAAAAAAGGTTTACCTGCAATTTCTACGGCATCTTTACCTGATATTGTATTTATGTTATTGTTCTTTTTCATGGTGTCCACAACAATGAGAGAAACCGATTTATTGATTAAAAAACCGGTGCTCCCTGTGGCCAGTGAAGTGAAAAAATTGGAACTTAAGAGCTTGGTAAGCACAATTTATATTGGTAAATCAAAAGATACTAGGATAGCTGGAGATAAAATTCAAGTAAATGATAAAATAGTGGAAGTTAAAGACATTCCAAGTTTTATCTTTTCTGAAAGGGCTTTAAGAAAGGAAGATGAAGTTAAATTTATGACCACTTCCATTAAAGCAGATAAGGAAGCAAGTGTTGGCACAATACTAGATATTAAGGAACAGTTAAGAGACATAAATGCATTGAAAATTAGTTTCTCAACATCAAGAGGAAACGATTTAAGCAGTAATTATAAATAGTAATTATTAATATTTATAACTTTTTTAAAATAATAAGGCAATCAATTAATATTTGATTGCCTTTTTTTCTTTTTATAAAGTACCTTTGATTTATGAATAAGTATTTTTTAATAGTATTTTTCCTATTTTATGCCATAAAACCGCAGGCACAGGTTAATAATGATTCAATAATTGATCTTAAATATTTAGAAGATCAGTTATATTTGTCATTAACCTATACAATTTTAAGCAACAAGCCAGAAACAATATCTCAAAACGGGTTTTCAGGAGGTTTCTCATTGGGATTTATCAAAGATATCCCATTAAATGAACAAAGAAACTTGGGGCTTGGAATAGGCGTGGGTTATGCCTATAATGTGTATGTTCAAAATTTAAAAGTTTCCAGAGATAATCAGACCACTTTATTTGAGCTGGCGGAAGATTATAAAACGAACAGATTTGGGATTAAAGCAATTGAAATGCCTTTTGAATTTAGGTGGAGAACATCAACCCCAGAAAAATATAGTTTTTGGAGGATTTATGGAGGTATAAAATTCGCGTATTTAATAACTGCAAAAACAAAATTTACTGATTCCGAAGTAGTGTTAACAACTAAAAATATTCCAGAGTTCAACAGGATTCAATACGGAGCCACTTTAGCAGCTGGATATGGCAATTGGAACCTTTATTTTTATTATGGTCTAAGCCCTTTGTTCAATGATGCTTTATTTAATGGGAAGAAGATTGATTTAAAAGATGTCAATATTGGTTTGAAATTTTACATTATGTAAATAAAATAAACAATAAACTGCCCAACCATTCCAATTATGCCTCCCAAAAGAACTTCACTTAATTGGTGTGCACGTAATTTTAACCTTGCCGATGCCACCAACCCCGCCAATACAAATAACGCCGCTAAAATAGTTATTATATTTATTTTATAGAAATGACTGAAATAAATTAAAAATCCAATAAGGCCAGAAACGCCCAAAGTATGAAGACTCACTTTAATCTTTAAATTCAAAAACACAGAGACGCATATTAAACTTAAACCATACCCAAAAAAGAAGAGCGCCAAAAGATCTACAATCGCCGATTTATAAATCCAATGACCTATTATAAAAGAGATAGAAATAAATAGCAATAGCGGGAATTTTCGTTCTTCAATGGTTACCATATGGTAACTTTTTATCATTTCAAATTTTTTTAAAAGCCATAATAACAGTATTGGAAATATATAGGTACCGATAAAAATAACTGCTATGATGAGATACTCTTGGGGCTTAAATATAAATTTAGGAATAAAAAGAAAAAATAAAAGGGTTCCAATTGTTGGGAAATTTATTGGATGAAAGAAATAGGAAATAAATTTTGAAAATTTCATAGTCATTTTTAGGCAATTTGCTAAAATATTTTTCTTAAACGCGCAACTGGGATATCTAACTGTTCCCTATATTTTGCGATGGTTCTTCTTGCAATTGGGTATCCTTTTTCCTTTAAAATCAAGGCCAATTTATCATCGGTTAAAGGTTTCTTTTTATCTTCTTTTTTTATGACTGTTTCCAAAATGTTTTTTATCTCTCTTGTCGAAACATCTTCTCCTTGATCGTTTTTCATTGATTCTGAGAAAAATTCCTTGATTAATTTGGTGCCATAAGGTGTTGAGACATATTTACTGCTTGCGACACGAGAAACGGTTGAAACATCCATTTCTATCACATCAGCGATATCTTTTAAGATCATAGGTTTTAATCTGCGTTCATCACCTGATAAAAAATAGGCCTTTTGATGCTGCATAATTGCATTCATATTTAAAAGCAAGGTTTGCTGGCGTTGTTTTATGGCATCAATAAACCATTTTGCAGCATCCAATTTGTGCTTGATAAACATCACAGCTTCTTTTTGGGATTTTGATTTTTCACTGGAATCTTTATAACCGTGCATTAAATTGTTATACTCGTTGGATACGTGAAGTTCAGGAGCATTCCTTGAATTTAGTGTAAGTTCCAATTCGCCATCAACAATTCTAATGGTAAAATCGGGTACAATTTGTTCCGTTATTTTACTGTTGCCCACAAAAGAACCACCTGGTTTCGGATTCAGTCTTTCAATTTGTTTTATGGCGTCTTTTAATGCTTCTTCAGATACGTGAAACTTTTGCAATAACTTGCTGTAGTGTTTTTTAACAAAATGCTCAAAGCCATTTTCTAATATATCAATGGCCAGATTTATGGATGGTTTTTCTTCTTTTCGTTTCAACTGAATAATTAAGCACTCTCTTAAATCTCGAGCTCCAACGCCGGCGGGATCTAGATGCTGAACCATTTTAAGCAAACGCTCCAATTCTTCTTTGGTGGTAAAAACATTTTCAGTGAAAGCCAAATCATCTAAAATATCAACCAAATCTCGGCGAATATAACCGCTGTCATCAATGCTGCCAATTAAAAAATCGGTGATGATTTCTTCTTCCTCCGTTAAACGATAGGTGTTTATTTGATTTTTTAAATGCTGTGTAAATGAAGGGCCGGAAGCAAAGGGAATATCTTTTTCTTCATCATCTGAAGAATAGTTATTCGCTTGGGTTTTGTAATTCGGAATTTCATCATCACTTAAATATTCATCAATATTGATATCATCTGTATTGATACTTTCATTTCCGGTGTCGTCATATTCATCATAAGTGTCGCTTAATTGTGAATTATCATAATCTTCAGCACTTTCATCTTGAATTTCTAAAGCCGGATTTTCTTCTAATTCTTGTTTTAGGCGTTGTTCAAATTCTTGCGTAGGCAATTGAATCAACTTCATAAGTTGAATTTGTTGCGGAGATAATTTCTGCGATAATTTGAAATGTAAACCTTGTTTAAGCATAAATTAAAATTGCTTTTTATAAAAATACGAAAAAAACACCGCATTTACCAAATGAAGTCATTTTCGACAAATATTTATTAGAATTCTGCATTTTGTGGCGTTCTTGGATACGGGATTACATCTCGTATGTTGCCCATTCCTGTAGTAAACTGCACCAAACGTTCAAACCCAAGTCCGAACCCGCTGTGCACTGCCGTTCCAAATTTACGGGTATCTAAATACCACCATAATTCCTTTTCATCAATGCCAAGATCTTTCATTTTTTGTGTCAAAACGTCCAAACGCTCTTCACGCTGGCTTCCGCCAACTATTTCGCCAATTCCGGGGAATAAAACATCCATCGCTCTAACAGTTTTTCCGTCATCATTTAAACGCATATAAAACGCTTTAATTTTTGCAGGATAATCGTATAAAATNNCGAATAAAATTATTTTCAACAATAAAGTTCAGTTTTTCGATAAGGCTCATTTCACTGCGTTCCAATGCGGGTTTCAACTTGTCTTCCTCCGCCATTCGGTCATTCAAAAATGCCAAATCGTCTTTACAGTTTTTCAAAACATAGGCAATAACCGATTTTATAAAATCTTCTGCCAAATCCATATTGTCATCCAAATTATTGAAAGCAACTTCTGGCTCAATCATCCAAAATTCGGCCAGATGACGGGTTGTATTCGAGTTTTCGGCCCTAAATGTGGGTCCGAAAGTATAAACTTTCCCCAAAGCCATCGCGTATGTTTCGGCTTCTAATTGTCCCGATACCGTTAAATTGGTCAGTTTTCCGAAGAAATCTTTGGAATAATCAATTTTCCCCGCTTCATTTCGTGGCGGATTGTTGGCGTCAAGCGTTGTTACGTTAAACATTTCTCCAGCGCCTTCAGCGTCGGAACCTGTAATAATTGGCGCGTGAAAATTGTAAAATCCGTTTTTGGTAAAATATTTATGAACAGCAAAAGACAATGCCGATCGCACGCGCATTACCGCACTAAAAGTATTGGTTCGGATACGCAAATGCGCATTTTCGCGTAAAAATTCGAAACTGTGTTTTTTGGGTTGAATTGGATATTCTTCTGGATTTGAGTCGCCTAAAATTTCAATTTCTGAAATTTGTATTTCCACGTTTTGCCCTTTCCCTAAGCTTTCGGTCAATGTCCCTTTTACAGATATTGCAGCGCCAGTTGTAATGCGTTTTAAAATGCGTTCATCCGTATTTTCAAAATCAACAATACATTGAATGGTATTAATGGTTGATCCGTCATTTAACGCAATAAAACGATTTGCTCTAAATGTTCTAACCCAACCTTTAAGGTTTACTTCTTGTGAAAAATTGGTTGAATTTAAAAGTTCAGCCACATTGCTTCTTGTCATATTCTAAATTTTTTGCGTTGCAAAGATACGGTTTCAATTGATATTTGGCAATTGACTCTTAACAATTGATAAGGAACATTTAATAATGAATAATTAAAAAATTTGAACGATAAATAATAATTGATATGTTACGCCTTCTGAAGTAGAGGAGCTTTTTTACCTATTTATCGCCATTTTCATCATCTGGATCAAGAATGGCAATGGTCGGCTCTTTAAAATCTTCTTTATTTGCTATGTTTTTCTCTAATGAAAGCAACAAAGACGGCAGCAACAATAAGTTGGAAACCATTGCAAATAATAAGGTTATGGAAACCAAACCGCCTAGCGCAATGGTGCCGCCAAAACTTGAAATGGTGAACACCAAGAACCCGAAGAACAGCACAATAGAAGTATAAAGCATACTCACGCCGGTTTCACGAAGTGCATTGTAAACGGATTGTTTTATTCTCCAGTTATTTGCCTTTAATTCTTGGCGGTATTTGGCCAAAAAGTGAATGGTATCATCGACCGAAATTCCAAAGGCAATGCTAAAAACCAAGATGGTGGATGGTTTTATGGGAATTCCCAAATATCCCATTAATCCAGCCGTTATTAAGAGTGGAAAAATGTTGGGGATTAAAGAAATTAAAATCATTTTAAAAGAGCGAAACAGGAACGCCATAAAGATAGCAATCAGAAAAATCGCCAGCGAAAGGGAGATCACTAAATTATGGATTAAATAATTGGTTCCTTTTAAAAATACCAATGCTTTGCCTGTCATTGTCACGCTGTAATTTTCTTTGGGAAATTCTTTGTCTATTTTTTGTTGCAAACGTTCTTCAATAACTTCCATTTTATCGGTGCCAATATCCTTCATAAAAGTCGTTATTCGGGCGTATCTTCCAGTGGAATCTACATAACTGTCAAGTAAATTGTTGTTGGAAGTTGCATTTTTGGCATAAGACAATATCCAGTTTTTTTCTTGGTTGGTAGGCAACTGATAAAACTTTGGGTTGCCTCCATAAAAAGCTTGTTTTGAATATTTTACAATGTTTAGAACAGAAATTGGTTTTGACAGTTGTGGAATTTCATCAATGGTTTCCTCCAGTTCATTCATTCGTTTCAGCGTTCCCAAATTCATAACACCGTTATCTTTTTTGGTGTCAATAATTATTTCCAAGGGCATAATACCGCCAAATTCTTCTTCAAAAAATACAATGTCTTTAAAAAATTGTTTGCCTTTTGGCATATCTTCAATTAAACTGCCTGAAACCTTAATGGTAAAAATCCCGATCATACTCACAATAATCAAAATAATTGTTGTGGCATAAACGGCTATTCTGTGATTTCGCACAATAGATTCCATCCATTTTACAAAAACCTCAATCCATCTTCTTTCCAAATGTTTTAAATGCTTTTCTTTTGGCAAAGGCATAAAACTGTATACNNACATTGGTCATTAAAGTGGCATTTCCAACTTTTGAAATTACCCGTTGCAATGATTTTGCCTGATTTCCGTGTTTTTTTACTTCTTGTTGGTATTTATTGATCAGAAATATGGCATTTGGAACACCAATTACAATAATTAAAGGCGGAATTAAGGCCATTAAAACCGAAATTTCATAGCGGAATAAACCTATAAATCCGAATGCCCAAATTACGCCAATGGTTACCACCAACAATGTAATCATTGTTGCCCTGATGGAGCGGAAAAAGAAAAAGAAGATTAAGGAGGTAACCGCCAAAGCCAAACCAACAAAAAGCCCAATTTCATCAATGATATTTTGAGAATTCATAGTGCGGATATACGGCATTCCTGAAATTCGTACATCAATGTTGCTTTCTGCTTCAAATTGTTCAATGGCAGGGTTTAAGACATTGAAAATAAATTCTTTACGGGAAGGAGTGTTTACAATATCCTTCTTTAAATAGATAACAGATCTAATAGTTCCCGTTTTTTTATTGAATAAGATATTGTCGTAAAACGGTAGATTTTCAAAAAGTTCAGTTTTAATTTTTACAATTTCTTCCTGGGTTTTTGGCTCCGAATTGTAAAGTGGCACAAAATCGAATTTTTCTTCATCAACATTTTTTTTCAGTTCCTTAATATCGCCAATGGCAACGGTAAAGTCAACTTCGGGAAATTGGTTTAGTTTTTTGGTTAAGTGATTCCAATCGTTAAAATTTTTTGGCGTGAAAAGGTTTGGATCTTCAACCGCTAAAATGATTAAATTGCCTTCTTCGCCAAAAAGTTTCAGAAACTTATTGTATTCAATATTGACTGTATGATTTTCGGGAAGTAAATTGGCTTCTGTGGAAGAAATGCGCATATATTGCATTTGCGAAGCCATAAAGTAAGTAAAACCGGCAATTATAACGAGGATTAAATACCTTCTCTTCAAAATAAACCGCGTAAGCCGTGTCCAAAAATCCATTCAAAAAAATTTTTGCAAAGATATTAAAATTGTTCGGCTTGCAACTATTTGATTCTTAAAATCCCAGTCTAATTTTATAGTTTAATTTTACAGCTAAATTATCGCTCCACTCGGCATTTCTGTTGGCTCCATACCTAAAAAAGGTGCCCAGCCCAAAACCTTTAAACAGGCTTTTTACCTCTAAACCACTTTCAAGATAACCATTTTTTAAACTTTTAAACGCCAATCCGTTATGATACGTTGGGTTATCAATGTCTCCAATGGCAGCGCTTGTTGCAAAAATTAATTGAGGTTTAAATTTCGGCCCAAAATTAAATGGCTTTAATTCGTGCTTAATATGAATTGCGGCAAATCTGTCTGAAATAAATTCATTATACCCCATAGTTTCAAAACTATTTTTACTTGAAAACCCAATTCTTTTTGCCCAAGGATTTTTGAAAGATGCATTGGGAGTCGCATTAAATAAATGTGAGATGGGCGCTGCGCCAAAAACAATTCCTCCTTCAGCCACAATATAAGTAGTTGCTTTTTGCAGACGTTTTATTTGATGTGTTGTTCGGAAATTTACCTGCGTAAAATTGAAATCGCCATTCCACACATTTTCAAAACTTTTTGTGACTTGAAATGTAAATTGGGGAAATTCATTTTTGAGGGTTAATTTTCCAATCGGGGAATTCATATAGGTACTTTTTGGATTAAATTGAAACCCAAAAATGGCTGTTGTTAAATGATATTCCGATAGGTTTTTATCGGATGAAATAAATTGATAGTCGAACAAAGGATTGTAATCTCCGGTACTTAATTGAAATTCTGCTTCTAAATTAGGGCGAATGTCGTGCTTTAAATGTAAACTATACGTTTTGTAATTGTAAAACTGATCAAGAAAAAGATTTCTTAAGTTCAACAAACTAAACGAAGTGTTTATAGCGATAAAGTCTAAGGATGCCGCTTCTTTAATGTCGTTGGTGTAATTAGCGCCAATCCAAGTATTTGTATTTTTATTGAGGCGGAATGAACTGCCTAAAGTGTATTTAAAATCTTGGTCTTTTATGCCATATGCAACATAAGATTCCAGTTTGATGATGCTTGAAAAATTTGAATTTGTTTCACCGCCAAAACCCAGTCTGAATCCTTCATAATTGTTAAAATTGATTATTTTACCCAGATTTAAATTGATGTATTTTGTAGAATAAATGCCTTTTAACAAATTACGCGCAATGTTAATTTTTTTCTCAACATCATCTCCTTCNNGTATTTATTTCTATGTTTGAATTTGTGGCTTTTGAAATAAAATAAGTAACATCTCCTTCACCTTTAGTTTTTGTGGATGTAATTGAATCATTTTTTTTCTTTTCGCCAAATTTAATGGTGCCGCCAAATAAGGAAATACGCTCATTATTGTCTCCTTTTTTTAACACCACATCCATTTCTTGCGGAAACCAAATGTTGTTGGATTTTAGGTAACTGTAATTTTGTGTTGCTTTCACATTGATCATACCTTTTAATTCGGCAATNNTAAGTTTTTAAGGCATCATCAGCAATTGGATTGATATATTTTGTGCCGGCAAGAACGTAATATTCATTGTAAAAAGATAAATCCTGAAAAGTAACTGCCAATAATTCGTAAATTGGTTGTTTTAATCCGGCCATTCTTGAAGCCAAAATCACTTCTTTTTTTCCTTTCCCTTTTTGAAATTGAAATTCAGAAATTTTTTCTGAAATGTATAAGTGCGATTTGTCAATTTCCTTTTTGAATTTGAAATTTGATGAATCTAATTTTTTAAATTGTTTTTTACCATCTTTAAGCACAAACACAGAATCTATGTTTCCGCTTATGGAATCGGGATTTGCGGTAACCAATATTTTATTGTAGGTATTAAATTTGAAGGAATTTAACGATTTTTCAATATCATTTTCAGGTTTATTTTTAATGGTATTTCTAACAATTTGCAAGGCCGGATTTTCCCTGGCAATTATTTGAACTTCTTTTAAGCTTTCAATTTTTGGATTTAAGGATATTTTGATAAATTTTTCGTCCTTGGTAATCGGAAAAATTAGCGATTCATAGCCAACATAGGAAATGCTTATCTGTGTCATTGATTTTGTCGATTTTATTAAAAATTTACCATCAACATCGGTCAATGTTCCAAAATTTGAGGAAGTTGTTATTGTGGCAAAAGGCAACGGCTGACGCGTTTTGCTACCCAATATAATTCCTTGGATTTGGTTTTGGGAAATAGACAATAATGGGAATAGCAATAATACGTAAAGAAGATGTTTCATTTAATATTTTTTCAATAAGCAATAACAAATATAATGTAATAAAAAAGCACCCTTTAGAGCGCTTTGATTTTTTTTGATAAGTTTAACTTTTTTAAAATAATGAAAATTAAACTTTCATAATTTCCTGGTCTTTTATTTTATAATGGTTGTCAACTTCAGCAATAAATGAGTCGGTTAATTTTTGAATGCTGATTTCGGCATTTGCTTTCATATCTTCAGAAACTTCCGCTTTTTTAATTTCACTCATCGCTTCCCTGCGGCCATTTCTAATGCTTACTTTTGCAAATTCAGTGGCAACTTTTGCTTGTTTGGAAAGTTCTCTTCGTCTTTCTTCGGTCAAAACTGGCACATTAATAATGATAATCTCGCCATTATTCATAGGGTTAAATCCTAAATTTGCCAGCATAATCGCTTTCTCAATGCCGTGCAACATATTTTTTTCCCAAGGCTGAACGGTAATGGTGTGGGCATCCATAGTGCTTACGTTTGCAATTTGCGCCAATGGAGTTTGAGAGCCGTAATAATCAACATTCACATTTCCTAACATAGCCGGACTGGCTTTTCCTGCCCTGATATTTCTGAACTCTTTTTCCAAATGCAAAATTGAATTTTGCATCAATTCTTTTGTGCTATCAATAATAAAGTCTAATTCTTCATCCATAATTGTTAAAATAAATTTTAGGTCTATTTATCAACTTTTGTTCCTATATTTTCTCCAGAAATCACTTTTTCTAAATTCCCTTCAACATTCATATCAAAAATAATAATGGGTAAATTATTTTCCTGACTTAAAGTAAATGCGGTTGAATCCATAATTTTTAAACCTTTGCTTAAAACATCCTTAAAAGTAATGGTGTCAAATTTTATGGCGTCTTCGTTTTTTTCTGGGTCAGATGTGTAAATTCCGTCAACACGCGTTCCTTTTAAAATAACATCGGCACTAATTTCTATTGCTCTTAAAACTGCGGCTGTATCTGTGGTGAAATAAGGATTTCCTGTTCCTCCTCCAAATATTACCACACGGCCTTTTTCCAAATGGCGAACTGCCCTTCTTTTGATAAATGGTTCAGCAACCTGTTCCATTTTAATGGCGGTAAGCAATCTGGTTTTTATGCCAATGGCTTCAATGGCGCTTTGCAAGGCCAATCCGTTAATAATGGTGGCCAGCATTCCCATATAATCTGCCTGAACCCGGTCAATGCCATTACTGGCTCCCGCAACGCCTCTAAAAATGTTTCCGCCTCCAATGACTATGGCAACTTCAATTCCGTTGTCCACAATTTTTTTGATTTCTTCAGCATAGGCCGATAAACGTTTTGGATCTATACCATACTGGCGATCACCCATAAGTGCTTCACCACTTAATTTTAAGAGAATTCTTTTATAAGCCATAATTTATTTAAAAGTTATGCAAATATAAGAAATATTGTATAAGTAAAAAGGCAATATTGATGATGCGTAAAAATAGCAAAGAAGTTTCTGCTCAATTTTTTGTTGAANNCCAATTGTTTTAACGTAATCAGCAACAGTCAAATTGTCGTCTTTGATAAAAACTTGGTCTAAAAGACAAAGTTCTTGGTCTAACGTTGTGTTGTCAGAAATAAATCTTTCCAATTTTCCAGGAAGAATTTTATCCCAAATTGCTTCAGGTTTTCCTTCAGCTTTCAATTC
>DPCK01000126.1 GCA_003516285.1 Lutibacter sp.
TGAATCACCAAATCGTGAACCGCCACTTTTGGCAATCCGTTAGAAAATGCTTGCCAATTTTCACCTTTATCAAAGCTTACATAAACGCCATTATCAGTTCCCGCATATAAAATTGCTTCATCTTCGGGATCTTCTTTAATCACATTTACGGGAGAATTCGGTAAATTTCCTTTGATGCTTTTCCAAGTACTTCCACCATTTTCACTTAAAAAAATATAAGGCTTAAAATCATCGCTTCGGTAGCCGTTTAAGGCAACATAAACAAGTTCTTTTTCGTGTTGCGAGGCAACAACGCGAGAAACCCAAAGTTCTTGCGGCAAGTTGTCTGAAACTCTGGTCCAGCTTCCGCCACTGTTGGTGGTAATATTTACATAACCATCATCGCTTCCTACATAAATATAGCCAAATTGAAACGGACTTTCAGAAATAGCCGTGATTGTTCCAAAAGGCACATTTCCTTTTTTTCCGCCAGTGGTTAAATCTTCTGAAATTGCTTCAAAAGTTTCGCCTTTATTCATAGAGCGCAACAATTTATTGGCGCCCATATATAAAATATCCTGATTGTGTTTGGACAATAAAATGGGCGTTTGCCAATTGTAACGATAAGGTGAATCTCCCAATTCATGCATTGGATGAATGGAAATGCGCTCTTTTGTTTTTACATTCACCCGAAAATAATAGCCAAATTGTGAACCTGCATACACAATATTATGATCACTGTTATCAATTTGAACCTGCATTCCGTCGCCGCCGCCAATACTTTTGTAAGGATAATCACCGCTGGCTTCCCATCTTTTTGAAGCCTTGTAGTTACTTGGACCAACCCAAACGCCATTGTCCTGCAACCCACCATAAACATTGTAAGGTTTTTGATTGTCGACATTTACAGAATAAAATTGTCCAACTGCAGGCTGGTTATTTTTGATCCAGTTTTTGCCGTCATCATAAGTGATGTTAACACCACCATCATTGCCGTTAACGATATGTCCGTTTAATTTTGGATTTACCCACAATGCCTGATGGTCTGAATGAAGATTTTCCTGATCCATAGAGGTAAAAGTTTTCCCGCCATCATCAGATTTCAATAAAGGCACGCCACCAATGTAAATTTTATTTTCGTTGGAATTGTTTACCGCCAAAATACCAAAATAGTAGCCATAAGAACTGTAAACATCATCTAAATAATTGTCGTGTGTTTTTTCCCAGGTTTTTCCGCCATCTTCCGATTTGTAAACTTCGGCGCCAATAACTTCAGAATTCAACAACACAAAATTTGCGTCTTCCAAATAAGTTTTCAAATCGCTTGGCTTAATTTTTCCTTTTTTTACCAACGATTTTACACTTTTTGAAGTGTATTTTTTGTCGAAATTGTTGTCTTTTAAATAAGCGTTTAATTTTTCATCATCCAATTTCAAAAATTCATCAACACCCATTTCTTTAAAATCATCTTTTTTCAAACCTTCACCTGCCTCCTTTTTCACTTCAGGTCTTCTGTTCTGATTGTCGAGCAATGCATAAACAACCGCATCATTAAAAGCGGCAAGTCCAATTCGACCAACGCCGCTTCCTGTTGGAAAACCGCTTTTTTCGTCGGTTAATTTTGTCCAGGTTGAACCTGCATCACTGCTTTTATAAATAGCTGAATTTTCGCCGTCGCCATCAAAATCCCAGGCTTTTCTTCCTCGTTCCCAAGAAGCGGCGTATAAAATATTGGCGTTTGTTGGTGATGCACTAATATCAATTATTCCGGTATTTTCATTGATAAATAATACGTTTTTCCATGTTTTTCCTCCATCAGAAGTTTTAAAAATGCCACGTTCGGCATTGGAAGAATATAAATGACCCATTGCGCCAACAATAACCTCTTCCGGATTGTTTTTATTGATGATGATTCTGCCGATATGATGTGAATCGGTCAATCCAACATTTTCCCAGATTTTGCCTTTATCAGTACTTTTTAACATACCAATTCCCGAATAGGAAGAACGCGAAGAGTTGCTTTCGCCAGTGCCAATCCATATTGTTCCATTATTCCAATCAACCGCAATATCGCCCATATTTTGCGTTGGGGCATTATCGGCAACCGAAGTAAAAGAAGTGCCGTTATTATTTGTGTACCACAATCCGCCTGAAGCATATGCCACATAAAATTCGGTTGGCTGGTCTGGATTCACATCAATATCAACCACGCGACCACTCATAATTGCAGGTCCGATATTTGTAAATGGCACATTTTTAACTAAAGAGTTTTGGGCATTAATTCCAATAAAAAGGAATAAAAAACAAAAGAAAGTGGTTAGTTTTTTCATTTTTGATGATTATGATTTGTTTGTGTTAAGTTATTGAAAATTTCAGCTTTGGACTTTTTAGTGTGTTTTTGTCATTGTTTCAGGCACTACGATAATAAAATCAGCTTTTCCCTTTTTTTCTTTATCGAACTTTTTTACATCATCGGCTTCCAAAACACTAACGGTTACAATTTTTAAACTCGGATTTCCCTGTTTCAAATACCAATAAATTCCTTCAAAATCATCGGAATGGTAAGAACCGTTGTAATGCATAAACAATTTATCGTTTTCCCTGTTTTCAAGAATAAAATAGGCCATTGTAGCATCTTTAATAGCCTGTGATTTTGGCAAATTGTCACCGCCGTGGCCACCCATCATCGCTTTTATTTTAACATAGCCGGGCAAATTGGCATCGTATTTTATGGGCAACGGCGCCATCCACGATTTTTCTTCATCAGTAAGCGAATCCAAACTTTCAAATCCGCCTTTATATACCCTATTTGCGTAACTTCTGGGAATATTGGTCGCAATAAATTTTAAGTTGTGTTTTTTTGCAAAATCCACCAGAGGTTTATAATCGGTCGGATAATTTTTCCACAACCGCGCAACGGTGTCAAAAGCTTTTTGGATGATTTTACCCGATAAATAATCGTTTAATCCTTGTTGATTGTCAGCTTCAAACATCTCGGCGCCCAAGGTTAGTTTTCTTGAGACAAATAAATCTGATGTCGCTTCCATTTGAAGCCAGTGAACTATAGGGTTTGTATGATGTTCCCCAAACAAAACAACATCGGCCTTGCCCATTTTGTCGATCATTTTTTTGTAGGAAACTTCACTTCCGTTGGCGCTGTATAATTTGTATGCCGGCTTGTTTTGTGAGAAAATTAAGGTGGTAAAAAGCAAGAAAAGCAGAGATGTGATTGAAATGCGCATAAATAATATTAGATTTAAAAGGGTTCGTTGTCAACAAATTTATAACTTTGTTGTCAATTAATATAATTAAATTTTTTTAATGAAATTTTTGCCGAAAAGAATTTATTTTCAGCATAATTTTCTTTTTTTTCATTAAAAATTTATAATTTAAAACCTTATCAGATGAAATATCATCCTATCAATAACAAGCTTTTTACAAAAAACAGGGCGAAATTTACCGCCCAAATGAAACCGAAATCAATTGCGATTTTTAACTCTAACGATATTTTTACCACCGGAGCCGACAGCACTTTGCCATTTGAACAAAACAGCGATTTGCTCTATTTAAGCGGCGCCGACCAGGAAGAAAGTATTTTGTTGCTTTTCCCTGACGCCATCAATAAAAATCACAGAGAAATACTTTTTCTTACTGAAACCAATGAACATATTGCCATTTGGTATGGCGCAAAATATTCCAAAGAAGAAGCTACAAACGTTTCGGGCATAAAAACCATTTATTGGCTTTCGGAATTTAAAAAAGTTTTTTATGATTTAATGACTGAAGCGGAAACCATCTATTTTAACACGAATGAACATTACCGTCAGGCTGTTGAATTGGAGTCGCGCGAAGATCGATTCATTAAAAAATGCAAAGCCGATTTTCCTGCGCATAAATGGGAAAAAAGCAATCAGATTTTGCAGGAAATTCGCGGCACAAAAGAGCCTGAAGAAATTGAAATCATCCAAACTGCCTGCAATATTACCGAAAAAGGTTTCCGCAGAATTTTGCCTTTCGTAAAACCAGGAATTATGGAGTACGAAATTGAAGCTGAATTTATGCACGAATTTCTTAGAAATCGTTCCAATGGTTTTGCCTATACGCCAATTATCGCTTCCGGTTACAGCGCTTGCGTGTTGCATTATATCGATAACAATAAAGAATGTAAAGACGGCAATATGCTGCTGTTGGATGTTGGCGCTGAATATGCAAATTATTCAAGCGATATGACACGGACAATTCCGGTAAACGGACGTTTTACCGACCGACAAAAAGCGGTTTACAGCGCTGTTTTAAGGGTTAAAAATGAAGCAACAAAAATGTTGGCGCCCGGAGTTCTTTGGGCTGAATACCAAAAAGAAGTTGGGCATATAATGTCTTCTGAATTGATTGGCTTGGGATTGATTGATAAAAATGACGTAAAAAATGAAAATCCGGATTGGCCGGCCTACAAAAAATATTTCATGCACGGAACATCGCATCATATGGGATTGGATACGCACGATTATGGCGCGCTAAAAACGCCGATGAAAGCCGGAATGGTTTTTACCGTTGAGCCCGGAATTTACATTCCTGAAGAAAAAATGGGTATCAGAATTGAAGATGATGTGGTAGTTAATAAATCAGGGGAACCTTTTAACTTAATGCGCAATATTCCTATTGAAATTGAAGAAATTGAGGAATTGATGAATAAATAATTTTAAGTTTCTAATTCAAAAAGCCCGAAAACTTAGTTTTCGGGCTTTTTTTTAACCAAATAATTATTCCTTCATAGAAATTTAAGCGGTTACGCCATCAAAAATGTAATGGTTTAAGCATTTAAGCGCGGTAATTTTATCGTTGGTGTTTACCAAAAGCGAAATATTGTTGTTGCTTCCTCCGTAAGAAATCATTCGAACAGAAATATCCTGCAACACCTTGAAAAGTCGGTGTGTTTCGTGGTGCCTCACCACCAAATGACCAACCAGACAAATGATGCTTTGCTGTTTGTCTACTTCAACGGTAGAAAATTTTTCCAATTCTTCCAAAATTGAAACCAGGTTTTTATCATCGTCAATAGTCAATGAAACCGCAACTTCAGAAGTAGTGATCATATCTATGGAAGTTTCATATTTCTCGAAAATTTCGAAAACTTTTTTCAAAAATCCGTGCGCCAAAAGCATTCGGGCCGATTTAATTTTTATGGCGGTGATGTTGTCTTTCGCGGCAATCGCTTTAATGCCTTCTCCTTTAAAATCAATAGAAATTAATGTTCCGTAAGAAGCCGGATCCATGGTGTTTTTTAATCGCACCGGAATATTGGCTTCGCGGGCGGGCATCACCGTTTGCGGATGCAAAATTTTTGCGCCAAAATAGGCCAGCTCGGCCGCTTCATCAAATGACAAGTTTGAAATGGCGTGTGTATTTTCAACAAATCTGGGATCGTTGTTGTGCATTCCGTCAATATCTGTCCAAATTTCAACTTCTTCCGCATTCACTGCCGCACCAACAATGGTTGCCGTATAATCGCTGCCGCCTCGTTGTAAATTGGCAATATTTCCATAAGCATCCAGGCAAATAAAACCTTGGGTGATGTAAATATTGGACGGCGAAGCTTCTTTAATGATGCGTTGCAAATTTTGTTTGATGTAAAAATCATCGGGATCATTTGTTTTATCGATTCGCATAAAATCCAATGCAGGCAATAAAATGGCATTCAATCCTTCCTGATTTAAATAGACCGTAAAAATATAGGTCGACAACAATTCGCCTTGGGCAACTATTTTATTGTAAAGCAACTGCGAGTGGTTTTCAGAAGCGCATATTTTCAAAAAACTGAATACAGAATCTACATAAATTTCAACATCTTGTCTTAGCGCTTCATCGTCCAATAAATCGTTTATTACCGCCACGTATTTATGGTGTAATGCTTCAATATTTTGATTCGCATTTTCAATATGGTCATTTTTTATGAAATTGGAAATTTCAACCAAAGCATTTGTGGTGCCCGACATTGCCGAAAGCACAACAATCTTTTTTTCATTGTCGGCAATAATGTCTTTCACCATTTTCATGTTCGCAATTGAACCTACCGATGTTCCTCCAAATTTTAAAACCTTCATTTTATACTTATATTTATGTTGCAAATTTAGAATCATTTTCAACTTTATGTGTTTATTTAAAAATAATATACTAATTTTGCACAAACTGTTAAATATTTAACAATATGAAGACAATTGCTACCTGTGTTGAAGAAATTTTGGTTTCTCAACCATTTTTAGAAGATGCGCTTACGCGAAATATTTTAAATTTCAGCGCTTTATCAGAAGAATTGCGGGAACCCATTTCTAAAATGTTGCGCAAACCCGTAAAAGCCGGAGCCATTATGATGGCTTTACGACGATACAGTCCGCCCAAAGAAATGGCCAACAAAATTAAGCTGAATCAGGTATTGCAAAATTTGGGCGACATCACGGTGCGTTCAGACATTTCCGATTACACCTTTAAAAATTCTCCGAGTTTAATCCAAGGACATTTAAAAATGCTGGAAGTGATTAAGGAAGATCCGCATATTTTTTACACGTTTACGCGTGGCGTTCACGAAAGCAATGTGTTAATTACCACAGCTTTAAAGCAACAGATTGAAGAAAGCTATAAAAATGAAATCTGCACCACGGTTCAGGACAATTTATCGGCCATAACCATTGGTTTGCCAAAAGAAAACACCAAAATTGCAGGTTTGTATTACCAGTTTTTTAAACGTTTGGCCTGGGAAGGAATTTCTTTGTACGAAGTGCTTTCAACCACCAACGAATTTACCATTTTGGTGGAAGATAATGTAGTTGATAAAGCATTTTCGGCCATTAAAGGATTGAAAAACTAAGGTGATTTTTACCTTTGAATTATGAACTTGCTGCATAAAAATACCAACGTCCATTTTACATCAATCGGAAAAGGAAATGCGGTGGTTTTATTGCACGGATTTTTGGAAAACAGTGCTATGTGGAATGAAATAGCAAATATTCTTTCAAAAAGAAATCGTGTAATTTGCATCGATTTGTTGGGCCACGGTCAAACCGGAAATCTGGGTTATATCCATTCTATGGAAGATCAGGCAAATATGGTAAATGCAGTTTTAAACCATTTGCGATTGCGGAAATATATTTTTGTCGGCCACAGTATGGGCGGTTATGTGGCGCTTGCTTTTGCAAAATTATTCCCGGAAAGCGTTAAAGGATTGTGCTTGATGAATTCAACCGCATTGCCCGATTCCGAAGAAAAAAAATTAAGCAGAGACCGCGCAATAAAAGCCATAAAAAAGAATCACAAAACTTTTGTTCGAGTAGCTATTCCAATGCTTTTTTCTGAAAAAAACAGGGAAATTTATCTCAAAGAAATTGAACAAATCACCCAGGAAGCTTTAGAACTATCACCTCAAGGAATTATAGCCGCTTTGGAAGGAATGAAAATCAGAAAAAACCAGACTTCCCTTTATAAAACGGCAAATTTTCCAATTCAAATGATTATAGGAAAACAAGATCCTGCGCTTGATTATGATTCTTTAATCAGCCAAACAAAAAACACAAAAGTAAATGTAATTGAATTTCCTGACGGGCATATGAGCCATATTGAAAATAAAAATGATCTGACTGAAACTTTAACTTCTTTTATTAAAAAGCCCCCTAGCCCCCAAAGGGGGAACTAATATTGGAACGGCAAAAATTTTAAAATTATAATTTATTTCTATTTCAAATCAAGCCCCCTTTCCTTCGGAAAGGGCTGGGAATAGGATTATTTCCTCAACGCATTCCAACCCTGAGCGGTTAATTTTATTTGCTGTCCGGCGCGCGTCACTAAATTTACGCCAACACTTTTAT
This sequence comes from Lutibacter sp., assembly GCA_003516285.1. GTDB lineage: Bacteria > Bacteroidota > Bacteroidia > Flavobacteriales > Flavobacteriaceae > Lutibacter. The sequence continues at coordinate 7,836 of DPCK01000126.1, forward strand.
CGGTCATATGGCCTATGACGGTTAAGTGAGGATTTCCTTGAATTTTTGGGAAATCTTCTTGGGAAATGGTGAATAACAATTCGTAATCTTCGCCGCCGCTTAAAGCAATGGTGGTGCTGTTTAAATCGAATTCCTCACAGGTCGCAATCACTTGCGGATCCAATGGAATTTTTTCCTCATATAAATTACAGCCAACGTTGGATTGTGTACAAATATGTAATATTTCAGAAGAAAGTCCGTCGGAAATATCAATCATCGCCGTTGGTTTCACGTCCAACGTTGCAAATAATTCAACCATATCTTTTCTGGCTTCAGGCTTCAATTGTTTTTCTACTAAATACGTATAATTGGTCAAATCGGGTTGCGAATTTGGATTCACTTCAAAAACCCGTTTTTCTCGTTCCAAAACCTGCAAACCTAAATATGCCGCGCCCAAATCGCCTGTTACCACCAATAAATCATTCTCTTTTGCGGTATTTCTGTACACAATATCTTCCTTTTTTGCCTCGCCAATGGCGGTAATACTAATCAGCAAACCTTTGGCAGATGAAGTGGTGTCGCCTCCAATCAAATCCACGCCAAACGTTTTGCAGGCCAAATGAATTCCTTCATACAATGCTTCAACAGCTTCCAAAGGAAAACGATTTGAAACAGCAATTGAAACCGTAATTTGGGTTGCAATTCCGTTCATGGCATAAATATCGGATACATTCACAACAACCGCTTTATACCCCAAATGTTTCAGAGG
>DPCK01000112.1 GCA_003516285.1 Lutibacter sp.
AAATTCCTCGAAAATAAAGCCTCAAATTAAATTGGGTTCTCGAGAAAAATTTGAATTTATTTTGTAATATTCAATTCTTGTCCAATACTTATCTCATTGGAAACCAGCGCGTTGATTTTCTTTAGTTCTTCAACCGTTAAACCGTATCTTTTTGAAATATTATACAATGTATCGCCTTTGACAACAATATGCTGCACCAAACTCATATTTTCTACTTTTTTGAACGGTATTCCCAAAACTTCCGCATCATATTTGTGCAAANNTCGCCTTCCCAACCTTTGTGGCATTTTATGCCGAAGTGATTGTTAGATCTTTTGGTTAAATCGCTGTTGCCACTGGAAGATTCTATAATTCCCTGAGCTAATTTAATGCTGGCAGGGATCTTAAATTCACGCATTTCTTTCATTGCTTCATCTTTATAGGTATTGATGTATTCAATGGTTGACGTTGCAATGGATTGTTTTGGTTCAATTACTTTTTCTGCTGGTTCACTTTTTTCATCTTCTATTACCACTTTCTTTTCGGTTGGATGAACTTTATGTTTTGATTGAACAACTTTCTTTTTGGAGTTGCAGCTCGATAAAAAACCTATGGTAAACAAACAAATTAAAACAATTTTAAACTTCATATTTTACACAATTTGCGCTAAATTTTTCCTTTTTAATAATAAATTCATCCCGTCAATTCCTTGCAAACCGCCGGTATGAATCGCCAAAATTTTAGTTTCTTTTTCAAAAAAACCATTTTTTATCAAATCTATGATTCCGTACATCATTTTTCCGGTATAAACTGGGTCTAAAGGGATTTTTGTTTCACTTTTAAATTTGTTGATAAATATAATTAATTCTTCTGAAACTTTTGCATAACCGTCAAAATGATAGTTGCTATTTAAACTCCAATTTTCCGTTTTTAGTATGTATTTTCTAATTTCTTGCGGTAAAAAATCACCTTTTAAAGCCGGAAAACCAATCGCATTTTGATGATTCTTTAGTGAATTTATGATTCCGGAGATGGTACCTCCCGTTCCAACAGCGCAACAAATAAAATCATATTTTTCATCTTCTTCAGCCAGGATTTCTTCACAGCCTTTTATGGCAAAATTATTTGTGCCGCCTTCCGGTACTAAATAAAAGTCGCCAAATTTTTCTTGAAGTGAAGCAATAAATTCGGATTCTGTTTTATTTCTATAGGCTGACCTTGAAACAAATTCAAACTGCATATTGTGTTCAGATGCAAATTTTAACGTTGAATTATTTTGAATTGTTTTGTCCAAATTATTGGCCAATTCATCACCTCTTATAATTCCGATGGTTTTAAAGTTATAGACAAATCCGGCAGCGGCTGCAGCGGCAATATGGTTGGAATAAGCACCGCCAAAAGTTAGTAAGGTGTTTTTTTGTTGTTTGGCAGCTTCCGCCAAATTGTATTTTAATTTTCGGTATTTATTTCCTGAAATGAACGGATGCAATTCATCTTCACGTTTTATAAAAAGAGAAATGCCACAATTTTCAATTTCGGAAAAGTGAATTTGTTGTATGCGGCTATTTTTATTTTCTAAGAACAATTTTCTGTTTTTATTTCAATCTCGGCCCATTCATCCATCAACATTTCCACTTTATTTTTTTTAGCTTTATAATTTTCAAAAAAATTGGGTTTGGCTGAAGTTGCCTCATAATCTTTCACCAAAGCTTCGTCCATTTCTAAAATCTCCTTTTCCAAATTATCTATCTGCGTTTCAATTTTAGACAATTGATTTTTTAATTTTTTCAGTTCCTTGTCGTCACCTCTTGATGATTGTGACACTTCTTTTTTTGATGTATCGGTTTTTTTTGCAACAACTGTTCGTTTTTCTGCTTCACGCAAATTTTCAATCTGATGTTGTTCCAAGAAAAAGTCGATATCTCCCAAATATTCTTTAATCACTTTGTCTTTAAACCCATAAACCGTAGTAGCCAATCCTTGCAAAAAATCCCTGTCGTGGGACACTAAAATAAGCGTTCCTTCAAATTTTTTGAGCGCCATTTTCAGCACATTTTTTGAAGCGATATCCAAATGGTTTGTTGGCTCATCCATAATTAAAACGTTGAACGGAGACAATAACAACTTACACAATGCCAACCTGTTTCTTTCGCCACCCGACAACATTTTTGCTTTTTTGTCAACCGTGTCACCGCTAAACAAAAACGATCCCAACATATCTCTAACTCTTGCTCTGTTGGTGTCTGTTGCGGCATCTTCCATAATTTCCAACACCGTTTTTTCTGCCTCTAGATATTCCGACTGATTTTGGGCAAAATAGCCGATTTCAACATTGTGGCCTAATTTTAAATGACCGCCGTGCGGAATTTCCCCCACCATAATTTTTGCCAAAGTCGATTTCCCTTGTCCGTTCTGACCAACAAAAGCGATTTTACTATTTCTTTCTATCAGCAAATCAACATCTTCCAACACGTGTTTTTTACCGTAACTCTTCGATAAATTTTCAGCTTCAATGACAATTTTACCTGGTTCTTTAGAAATTTGGAACTTCACATTCATCACTGCATTATCATCGTCATCAACTTCTATGCGCTCCACTTTGTCCAGTCTTTTGATTAAAGATTGCGCCATCGTTGCTTTGTTGGCTTTGGCCCTAAATTTATCGATTAAAACTTGTGTGGCTTTAATTTCTTTGTCTTGATTTTTTTGTGCTTGTAGCTGTTTTTCTTTTATTTCACCACGCAATAANNTCAATACGCATTCTCCAGCCTCCGGAAAATGTATCCGTCAGTTTGTCGAAATCTTCTCGTTGAAATCCTAAACCCTGTAATATTTTTTCCGTGTTACCTTGGTAGTTATAACCGCCCAACAATTCATATCGATGAGAAAACTCATTTAAATTAACCATTAAATCGTGATAATATTCACTTTCATAATCGGTTCTTGTTACCAATTCGTGATTGATAATTTCCAATTTACTTTCCAGTTGCTTAATTTCTTGAAAAGCTTGGTATGCTTCTTCCAAAATTGTTCTTCCTTCCACAAAATCGATATCCTGACGCAAAAATCCGATACGCACTTCTTTATCAAAAGCCATCGTTCCGCCAGTGGCCTCAATATCTTTTGAAAGCACTTTCAGAAGGGTAGATTTTCCTGCGCCATTTTTCCCGATTAATCCAATTCTGTCACCTTTATTTAATTTAAAAGTTACTCCAGAAAACAAATCGGAACCGGCAAAAGAAACCGATAAATTATGTACGTTAAGCATTAATAGTTTATTATTTAATGTAAATTTGTATGGGTTTTAAAAATCGTACAAAAGTACTACAAATAAATTTGGCACTCAATTAAAGTTTTTAATTTAATAATTAGCTAAATATCAAGCAAAAAAAATAAAAAATGTTTAAAAAAGGAAGCAAGCTTTACAGCATTTTATATAATAAATGTCCGAGATGCCACGAAGGTGATTTTATGAAAGAAAAGAATATGTTTAAATTGCATAAGGCTTTTCAAATGCATGAACATTGCTCAAAATGCGGATTAAAATATATGATGGAACCTTCCTTCTTTTATGGCGCTATGTATATAAATTATGCGCTCACAGTTGGAATTTCAGTTGCTGCATTTTTTATAGTCACGCTGTTTTTTGACTTTAGTTTAGTGGAAAGTTTTATGCCTATTGTTATTGCATTGGTAATAACAGCGCCGGTCACCATTCGATTTTCAAGAATAGGTTGGATCAATCTTTTTGTAAAATACAATCCAAAATCTATAAAATCTAAAGAAAACGAGCAATAGAAATTTCTTGATCCAACGCAATTCTATTTTCTAAATGATCATAAAGTGCTTTTGCAACCGTTGGTGCAATCATCACGCCACGCGTTCCCAATCCATTTAATACGGCTAAATTTTGATGCTTAGGATGTTTTCCTGCCAAAGGCCGTCTGTCTTTAACCGTTGGCCGAATCCCTGCAATATGTTCCACAATTTCAAACGGAACATCTATAACCGATTTCAATTTGGCTGTAAGTTCGTTTTTGCCTTCTTCCGTTGGAAGCTGGGTTTTGTCTTTCCAATTAAATGTGGCGCCAACTTTATAATTATTATTTCCTAAAGGAAGCACAAACACCGCAGATTTTATCATAAAATCGATGTTTAAATTGAGAGCGTTTATGGTTATTAACTCTCCTTTTGCCTCTTGCATTGGCAGTTCATTAAAAAACGGATTATTTTTAAGTCCGAAACCTTCACAAAAAACTATTTTTGAAGCAATTATATCTTTATATTCAACGCCGTTTGCTGTAATTTTTAATTCTGAATATTCAAAACTTTCATTTCTGATTAAATTATTTTGCGATAAATAATTCCGATAATCTTCCAGCAATGTTTTTGTGTCAATTCTTCCGGTATTCAATAATTTTCCGTAACCGAAATCCGCCAAAACGCCTTCGTATTTTTCTTTGATTAATTTGGTGGACATATAGTTGGACAACACTTGATTATCGCAGGCGGTAAACCAATTATTTTGTTCTTCAACCGATTTGAAAATTCTGTAAATATCAACTGGATAATCGTATTTTTTATTGAATTGGATTTCCAAATCTTTGTAAAATGGCAATGCGATATTCAATTGATCAGTTGCATTCCATACTGGCGTAAAGCGTTTTAACACTACCGGATTATAAACACCTCCTGCCACCATAGAAGAATTTTGGGAATTGTCCTCAAAAACCAAAAATGATTTTTTATTTTTTTCCAGTTCTTTGGTAAATGTCAATCCTGCCAATCCCAATCCAACTACGATATAATCTGCTTTCATCTTGCGAATTTACTTTATAAAACAAAAAACTCCCGCAAATTGCAGGAGTTTTTAAATTTCATTATTAATTTTTTAATAATTCCACATATTGAGTTCTTTATTTCTGATGTCGTCTTTAATTTTATCAGACTCCAAAACTTGGAACAAGGCATTTCCTTTCACATATTGATCCACATCTCTATCTCCATAAATATTTTCTTCCTTATAAATAATGGAACTAAACCTTCTTGCATTCAACAAATGGTCATAAGAAATGGGATACGCTGAATTTTTTTGATTGAAAACTTTTGCGTTATGAAGCACTTCGCGTGAATCGGGAAAATAAACCCAAAATAAAGCCAATTGTTCAGAAATATTGATATCCTCTCTTCCCATTGTTTGCACATCCGGCGCAACTGGTGCCAATGCAATCAGTCGATATTTTAATTCACCCTGACGCTTGTCGAAATACCAAAGCCCTTTAATTTTAAATCCTTCAATATCCTGGGAAGTCAAATTAATTTTGTCAATATACTCATCAATATTTTGGTTTCCGGCATTCATTTCATCGAAACCGGCATCTGTGGTGTCAATTCGAAAAAGCTTGCTGTTTATTTCAGCTTTGGTCATTTTNNGTAAAATAAGAATCGTCATAAATCTCTGTAATATCTCCGTTTTTAATGCCTTTTAAAAGGGTGTCAAACAGAGATCTCCTATCCAATGAAACACTCATTGTGTCAACGGGATAATAAAACGGCATATTAATTCGCTCGTTTAGATCAAGATATTCCCAAACAACTTTAGACCAAAGAATATCTCTGTCATCTACATATCCATAAGCCAATGGTTTGTCATTATCTACGGCTTTTTGAGCTTCCGTTTTTTTACCAATATCAGAAGGCTTTTTGGCGTTCAATAGATTTGACTGTGCATACAAGTTATTAAAGAGCACAAATGCCAAAATAAAAATTCCAATATTTTTCTTATTTATCATTTAAAATTTATTTTATTGTATTTCTATACTCACCGCCGAAGCATCTTTTATTTTATACGAAGTGTTCCCTGATAACGACGATTTTATATCGAATATTGTAATAACATCGCCTCTTTTTGCTTTGGCAATCGCTTTTCGGGCAGCATCATTCATTTTATTTCCGCTAACAACCACGGCAGATTGTCCAGGTACTTTGATTGTAAATCCTGAAGTATTTAACGACAAGTCAAAATCAAAATCAGGTAATTCTGCGCTAACGGTAGAATTTTCTAAACTTGATGAAGGCATTTTAACATAACCCGATTGCTTTCTGATAGCACCGCTAGGCGAAGGAATGTCCTTAATCCTAAAATCTTGCGAAGAACTAACCGTTTGTCCGTTAGGCAGTTTTCCGGTAACATTTATTTTCACTTCTCTTCCTGTGCCAGGAGTCATAATATATTTACCTGATCCGCTTGCTCTGGATAAGCCCGCACCCGATGCATTCACTAAATTATCAGGTATTCCAGGAATTGAGATGGTCATTGGATTGGCCACGCCTCTATAAACAACGTTCATTTTATCGGCAGAAATTACGGCACTATTTGGTTTTGGAATTACTGCGTAACTGCTGCTAATTTCAATCTCAACAGGTTTTCCGTTTTCAATAAAAACAAATTTCCCTTTAATTTCGCGTTCTCCAACTCCACCAGCAGGAAAATCTAAAATTGCACCTCCGTCTTGAATGGTTGTTATTTTCTGACCGTTAACAACAACTTCTGAAGGCACTAAAGAAGCATCATAACGCCCCAACACAATTTTACCTTTAAAGTTTTCACCTTGGAAGAAAGCAGATTTTTCAGGAATTAAAATTGTTTTGTAATTGGACATAGAAACATCACTTTCCAATTGTCCGCCCAAAAGGGTTCCAAAAATCTCAGACTGTGTTGTTCTGATGTCAGTTTGCATAGAGGTTAAATTGGTAATAGTAGAAATCAAAGGAAAACCTTCATACCTGTTCTTTAACCAAAGTTGTTTGCCGCCTTTTGCATCTTGGGGTGACGTGTCGAACCTGTTTTTTATGGTTGTTGCTAACGGACTTTTTTCTCCTATTAGCTTTATTATTGCGTCTCTATAGCCATTTATTTGGTCCAAAAATTCTTGACCTTCCGTTGTGAAATTATCACCTTTAAAAAAGTGTTCGTCCACAATGCCTGTTTGATCCATAGCTTCATAGTTGGTCTGATCCTTTTGATCTTTAAGAAAAAACTGTTTTTTTTCTTCCAAATAATCATTAAATTTTGAAGATAATTTGTCCACTTCTATCGCTTTCGCATAAAGTTCGCTGTATTTTTCAGGCTGCTCATCTGCTTTTGTTGCCAAATTTTCGAGCGTTGCCATATTTTTTACAGAAGCCGTTGTGTTGTTTTCTGTAAGTTTTTCATTCATATATCCAAATGCAGAAAGTACTTCCTTAGACATTTGCATCGCTATCATAGAGATGAAAACTAAGTACATAACGTTAATCATTTTCTGCCTTGGTGATAATTTACCTGAAGCCATACCAATTAGTTTTTAAGTTAATAATTAATTAATTTCTCAACTAATTAGTTTTTAATTGACATTGCGGACAGCATTCCGCCATAAACACCGTTAAGTGAAGATAGGTTTGTTGCCAATGATTCCATTTGTTCTTTTAATCTGGTTGCATTTTCAGTGACTTCTAAATTAATTTCGGCTTGTTTGCTGGTGCTTTCCACTTGCACTTTATACAAGCTATTTAAAGATTCCATTTGTGCAGCGGCCAAAAACATTTGTTCACTGTATTTATTGGTTGCTGCAATTGAATTTACAGCAGGAGCAATATTTTCGGCGGCTCCTTTAAAATTTTGTATGCTTTCGCTTAAACTTTGCATTAAACCGGAATCCAATTTTGCATCTCTAAGCATATCGTCCAATTTTTGAGAAAGTAACCCTTGAACCTCTTTAGCTTGTACAGCATCTTTCTCACGCTTGTCACCGCCAGCCAATTCAGGATAAATTAAAGTCCAATCCAAATCTTCTTCAACAGAGTCAAAAGCTGAGATAAAAAACACAATTGCTTCAACAATCATTCCAACGGTTAGCATTTCACTACCCCCAGTCCAGTGCTGAATTTTAAACAATGCTCCTAAAATTACAATAGATGCTCCAATACCATAAGCGTAATTAAATAATTTTTTTCTGTTTTTTGATTGTGCCATAATAATAATTTTTTAGTTTGTTAGTTTTTTTGGTCGATTTTATTTTCCGTTTATATTGGTGCCGAGAAAATCCTGAACAGTCCTAAAACCAATATAACTTCTTGCAGAGTCCGCATACTCGTAATCCCGAGTGCTTACCTCTAAAAAGTAGGCTACATCTTTCCAAGAGCCTCCACGGATCACTTTTCTTTTGTTTTTATCAATTTCCACATTCGGATTCATCGTGGAGCCGATGTAATAGGATGCTTCACTGTAAGCTGTGTTTGTCCATTCAGAAACATTGCCTGCCATATTGTACAACCCAAAATCATTTGGAAAAAACGATTTTGCCTCCATCGTATATAAGGCGCCATCAACGGCATAATTACCCCTTGCAGGTTTAAAGTTTGCTAAAAAACAGCCTCGGTCATTTGTGGTATATGGTCCTCCCCAAGGATAAGTGGCATTTTCAAGACCGCCACGTGAGGCATATTCCCATTCAGCTTCAGTAGCTAATCTAAATTGCGGAATTTGGGTTGGGTTTTTCTTAGTGCTTAAATAATCGTTTTTCTTTTTTGTTCTCCACAGGCAAAACGCTTTTGCCTGCATCCAAGATACCCCAACTACCGGATAATCATTATAGGCTTGGTGGTAAAAATAATCCTGATGCATTGGGTCATTGTAAGAGTAATTGTAATCTTTAATCCAAACTGTTGTGTCAGGATATACAGATACGACTTCCGTTTTTATATAATCTCTTCTATTTCCTTGATTTCTCGCTGCTAATTCTTGGTCTAACCAAGAATATTTAAATTTTAATTTTGCTGGATTCACCATTCTTCTGCCTTCAAAACTATCCTCGATAGGCATTAAAATTGAATCAATCATCACTTCTGCATATTCTTCACTTGGGAATTCATTTACATTCCAAACAATTTTCTCTTTCCAATTCAGCATTTTGCCTTGTGTAGGCGAATTAATATCCCCAAGGCTGCCGTAAGTTTTCATCATATATTTTTGATATGGCGACATTTTAGAAGAGTCAATATCCATAAACTGATAATCTTCTAAAACAATATTTCCTTCTGAAGACATTAATTCAGAAAATAAAGCCAGTTCCGTTCTTACGATGGAATCCCGAACCCAAAANNGAATTTAAAGCGCCTGCAACATCTTCGCTCTGTTTTCCCATAGTGAATGATCCGCCAGGTATTAAAGCCATGCCTAATGGTTTTTGAGAATGCCATTTACCACTTGATCTCACGCCAACTAATTCTCCTTGATCGCTAGATCCACAACTATATATAACTAAGACCAGTAAAATATACAACGATATTTTCTTCATATTTTTTTTCTTATCCTTTAAGGCAAACGTATTACTAATAAACTTAAAAAACAATATTTAATTTATCTGTTTAAACAAAAATAATTGTGTTTTAGTATACGGCACCACATTTTTTTTATACCAATTTTTTTAGCGTTTTTAGCCACCTATCAGGAATTTCCTGATTGGTTGCACTAATATAATCTTGATACGCACAAGGTATTAACGTATGTCTCTTAAATTTATTACTTTCAATTAAATTAATTTCCATCCACCATCGACCCGACTTGTTGCTTTTATAAAAATTCAGCACTTCATTATCGATAGGCACAATATATTTTTGGTAATTGTCTTTTAATCCGAAAGGATAATCATTTGCCCTATAATTTACGCCTTCGATAAAATACCAAATCATTTGTGAAATTAGCTGAGCGGTTTGATTCTTTATGTCAAATTTTGGATTGTATTCGTAAATTCCAAATGAAGTCACTTTATCGCTGATGCCTGCATACCTTGAAATGGCGCAAATTTCTGCACCCGTAAAACCATTAGGCGTTGCATTATTATTGGCAGGAGCATCTGCATTTTTAATTGCAGATAAATCGATGCTCACAATATCGGCATCGCGCAAAACGGGTTCAACCAATTGAATTGCACTTGAAACTTCGCCCAATCTATAGGCTTCAAAAAATAAACCATCCAACAAATCGATTTCATTTTGCGAATTAAAGTAGGTTTGATAACCAATATTGCTGAAATTGAATAAATTATTTGGCTGGTTCATTACAATCTTACTTAAAAAAGATTGAGAAGTTAAGTCGTCTTCAATCGTGCCTAAATCGAACTTATTATCGACCGAAACAATATTTACGGTCTGCTCCAACTTGTCGTAAGCCCTGTAATTTGAATAGGTTAAATCTTGTCCACCGCCAATAATGATGGGGATTATTTTATTTTTTATGAGCCAGGTCAATAATTCTGACAACGCAAAATAAGTATCTTCAATGGTATTTCCCTGTGGAATATTCCCAATGTCGGCTACGCTGATTGGCCAATTCCCCGGAAATAGTTTGTACAATTCTTTTCTGATTTCATTTAAATTGGAACCAGTTTCTTGATTTCCAATTGCTGAACGGCCTTCTTCAACGCCAACAATGGCAATTTTTTTATTTAATAATTCCGGGAATCCATTTTGTGCAGAATAAATTTCGATACATCGGCCAAATGATTGACCGGATTGCAATTTTGCATATTCCAATAACGCATCATCAATAGGTTTAAGATAATCGAAATTCATTATTAAGGGGTTGTAAGATTTCTTTTTCGACGGCAATATAATAAAAAAATTATTTTTTTGCCGTTTTTCCTTTTGTTGTTTTCTTTTTGGGCGCGTTTTTTTCAATAATGTCTTTAACATCTGACAATGTCAATTTACTGGGATCCACTGTTTTTGACAATTCAATCTTCGATTTTCCCTTTAAAATATTTGATCTTCCCCAACGTGCTTTTTCAACAGAAATTCCTTCTTCAGGCCAGTGATGTATGACTTTCTCAATATCTTTTCGTTTCTTTTCCTCAATCAATTCAACCACATCCTTTTCGGTTAAATTATCAAAATCGTATTTTTTATTTACGTTTATATAAATTCCATCCCATTTCAAAAAAGGCCCAAATCGTCCAATGCCTTTTTGCACCGGAATATTTTCATATTCACAAATTGGCGCATCAGCTTTTTGTTTTTCCTGAATTAATTCAATGGCGCGGTTAATGTCAACCGACATTGGATTTTCATCTTTTGGAATAGACACATACATATTGTCATACAAAACATAAGGTCCAAAACGGCCAACTGCAACCACCACTTCTATTCCTTCATAACCGCCAATTGTTCTTGGAAGTTTAAACAAATCCATTGCTTCTTCAAAAGTGATGGAATTCAATGTTTGGTCGCCCTGCAAACTTGCAAATTTTGGTTTCTCTTCATCCGTAGCTTCTCCAATTTGAACCATAACGCCAAATCTTCCCAAACGCGCATATACATTTTTGCCGCTTTCAGGGTCAACACCCAATAAACGTTCACCTTTTGCCCTGTCAGCATTTTCGGCAACATCTTCAACCATTGGATGAAATGATTTGTAAAAATCTTTGATCATTTTAATCCAATCCTCTTTTCCTTCAGCAATATCATCAAATTCCGATTCCACTTTTGCCGTAAAACCAAAATCTAAAATATAGGTGAAATTTTCCACCAAAAAGTCGTTTACAATATTTCCAATATCTGTAGGTACTAATTTACCTTTGTCTGACCCTACTTTTTCGGTCAGCGTTTTGGTAATAACTTCGCCGCCTTTTAATTTCAGCTCGGTATAACTTCTGTCTTCGCCTTCAATATTTCCTTTTTCAACATATTCTCTTTTTTGAATGGTTGAAATTGTTGGCGCGTAAGTGGACGGACGCCCAATGCCCAATTCCTCCAATCTTTTTACAAGCGCAGCTTCTGAATAACGGTAAGGCGCTCTGGTATAACGCTCAGTTGCCGTGATATATTTATTGACTAAAACTTCACCTTTCGATAATTTTGGCAACATTCCTTCTTGCTCTTCATCTTCATTGTCAGTGCCTTCCAAATATACTTTTAAAAATCCTTCAAATTTTATTACTTCACCATTTGCGGTAAAAACTTCCTTATTATTGGTATTTGTAATTCTTACGTTTGTGCGTTCCAATTGCGCATCACTCATTTGTGAAGCAATGGTTCTTTTCCAAATTAAATCGTAAAGCCTGTCCTGATCATAATCAACAGATACCGACTGAAGGCTCATACTTGTTGGCCTTATTGCCTCGTGAGCTTCTTGTGCACCTTTATCTTTGGTGTGGAAACTTCTTGGTTTGCTGTATTCCTTTCCAAAAGAGGAAATAATTTCTTCTTGTGCCTCAATTTTTGCATCTTCCGATAAATTAAGACTGTCCGTTCTCATATAAGTGATCAATCCGGCTTCATACAAACGCTGTGCAATCATCATTGTTTTGGCTACCGGAAAATACAATTTTCTGGATGCTTCTTGCTGCAATGTTGATGTTGTGAATGGTGCTGCAGGAGATTTTGTGGCGGGTTTGGTCTGCAAATCATCCACCTTAAATTTGGCGTTTATACAAGAATTTAAGAATGAAGCGGCATCTTCTTTGGTGT
>DPCK01000107.1 GCA_003516285.1 Lutibacter sp.
AAAATGACTTTTTCAGTGGCCTCCAAATTTGGAGTCTTTTTTTATACTAAGTCAAAGGATTCAGCCATTTAAATGGATATTTTGTGTTTGGAACCACAATTCTTTCCGTAATGCGATACATACGTTCGGGCAATTTTAACAAATAATCTCTGGCTTTTTCAGCTTCATCCGTCAATCCGGTAATCTTATCGATATCCCAAACAGCATTTAGTTTTTTAATAATTTCCACATAATCAAAACCTGTGTATACGCCTGCACGTTGCGCCACAGTTGAAAATTGGCCGAATAGCGTTCCTTTTTCTTCATAAGAATGCCTTAGATGATAAGCGGGCATCACAATTTTGTTTTTCATCATATATTGAAATGCCAGCATCATTTCACTTGGATCGTATTTAAAAATCTGTTTCACAAATTCGGTATAGGCCAAATGGTGACGCATTTCATCGCCAGCAATAATTTTCGACATTTTTGCCAACAAGGTATGTCCGTTTTTACGCGCAATTTTTGCCACATTGTTATGGGAAATGTAAGTGGCCAATTCCTGGAAACTCGTATAAACAAAGTTTTTATAGGGATCGCGGCCGGTGCCAATATCCATTCCGTCGGCAATTAAATGTTGGGTGGTAATTTCAACTTCACGCATATTTACCCTGCCCGACATATAAATGTATTTGTTCAACACATCGCCGTGTCTGTTTTCTTCGCTGGTCCAGGCGCGTATCCATTTTGCCCAGCCATTATCGCCGCCGTTATTGCTGGTTTGCGAAATTCCTTCGATATCAAGCAACCAGGATTCGTAGGTTGGCAAAGCTTCTTCGGTAATGGTGTCTCCCACCAAAACGGTCCAAAAATCATCATCCAATTCTTTGGAAATTTCCCTGATTTCTTTTACTTCTTCTATAAATTTATCGCATTGGGAATTAGGAAGAAAATCTGTTGGCTGCCAAATTTTTTCTGGAGCTATTAAAAATTTTTCAACAAAGGAGTCGATGTTTTTTTCCAAGGTTAGCATCACTTCTAACCTGATATTTTGTAATGACATAATTTTAATTTAGTAGTAGTTTGCTAAATTACGGCATTTTTAACGGTTTTTTCAACCTTTTCAAAAAGTTTAACAAATTCTAGGGAATCCGCTTTAATGGGTTCGTGAAGTTCAAAAGTGATTTTTACGCCAACTTCTAGGGGAAACATTCCATATCTGTTAAGTTTCCAGCAATTGTTAATGGTCATTGGAATTACATAGGCCGAAGGCGCAAATTTGGTGAGCATTTTTAAGCCATTTTCAGAAAAGCGTTTGGGCACACCATCTTTACTTCTTGTGCCTTCAGGAAAAATAACGGCTGAATACTTGTTTTTTTCAATGTATTGTCCAAATTCTTTCAGTGCTGTTAAAGCCTGCCGGGCATCATTTCTGTCTATTAAAACAGAACCGCCGTGCCTTAAATTATAGGAAACGCTCGGAATTCCTTTTCCCAGTTCCACTTTTGAAACAAATTTTGGATGGTATTTTCTCAAAAACCAGGAAATTGGGGAAATATCATTCATACTTTGGTGGTTTGATACAATAATTAAGGGCGTATTTTCAGGAATTGGGTATTTGCTGATAAATTTTATGCGGGTTCCCAAAATATACAGCAGGTAAGTAAACGTCCCATTCATAATATCTACCGCAATTTTATGGCCACGGTATTTTCCGAGGTTAAATCCTAGCCATTGCATTACGTGAAAAATAAGCAAACCACTCCCGTAAAAAAAGTAGAAGATCACAGAAAGAATATATGATAAAAATTTTTTCATAATTAAAAAAAATCCGAAGCCAATTGGCTTCGGAAATAAATATCATTATTTAGAAAACCACAAATTCCAAGGAATCACTGCTAGAATAAGGATTAAGGCAATCGTATAGTAAATGGCGATGGTCTTAAATTTTGCGTTATCGGTTGTTTTCTTTTTATGTTTTGAAAATCCTATGGTAATTAAGGCAATCGCAATAATTATGAGCAATGGATGCTCAATCAAAGGTTTTCTGAGTTCGCTGTTTTTCACCACTTCACCCATACCTACACTTCGCATAGTTTCATAATAAAGAGAAGTGTAATAAGCGACAAAGCCCAATATCAATTGAATATGAGCCGTAATTAAAGCAAATAGCGATATACGCAAATCTTTGGCTTTGAATTCTTTTTTTGATGTTGAGCCAATAATTGCATTAACAACCGCCAATATTAAAATTAGCAATACAAGGTAGGCCCAATAAGAATGAATCATTTTAGTCATAGTAAATATGTTTTTTAGTTTGAAGCAAAAATAGGGAAATTAAATTAAAATAATTATTCAAAAAGTAAGGGGAAAGGAATTATAAATGAACTTGTGAGGTTTTTTTAAATTGATAATTTCGAAAACGATTTAGTTTTATTTAATCAAAGTGTCGTTAATGAGGCTAAAATGCATCTTCATAATTCAGCTATTTTTGAAAAACAATTCGTAAAATGGCTTAACAACCAATATTTATTGGGAAATTTTCAATTATATAACTTCCTGACAATTATCATATTAGTTATAAAAAAAGATTAAATTAACTTTTTTTTCTTTTTTCTTATCGTTTATTACAATAATTGGAAAAAAATTGTATTTTGCATCAACATTAACCAATATTATAAAGGATATTATGAAAAAACTACTAAGTATTATTTTTGTACTTTTTATGGGCTCAGTTATGTTTGCCCAAACTTCAATTACAGGTACTGTAAAAGAAGCAAAAACTGGTGAACCCATTCCGGGCGCCAATATAAAAGTTGCTGGTAAATCTATTGGAACTACCACTGATTTTGATGGAAATTTTTCATTTAAAGTGGCTCAAAACCCACCTTTTACTTTAGAAATTTCGCTAATTGGGTACGCATCAACAAAAGTTGAAATTACCCAAAGTGAGCAAAGAATAAGCGTGGTACTTGATGAGGCGGCTACAGCTTTAGATGAAGTTGTTGTGTCAGCTTCAAGAACGCCAGAACGCGTTTTGGAATCTCCTGTAACCATTGAAAGAATGGATATCAGAGATATTAAAAACACGTCTTCCCCAACTTTTTATGACGGATTGGAAAATTTAAAGGGGGTTGATGTTAATGTAAGCAGTTTTACATTTAAATCAGTTAATACCAGAGGTTTTGCCACAATCGCTAACACGCGTTTTATGCAATTGGTTGATGGGATGGACAATTCATCTCCTCTCTTTAACTTTAATTTGGGGAACTTATTGGGAATGTCTGAATTGGATGTGAACACTGTTGAGCTGCTTCCGGGAGCTTCTTCTGCCTTATACGGAGCAAACGCTTTCAACGGTATTTTATTTATGACCAGTAAAAGTCCGTTTGAATCTGCTGGCGTTAGCGTTTATGGAAAAACAGGAATTACTTCACAAAAAGCGGCCGGAGACAATCAGTTTGCTGATGTTGGAATAAGAATGGCCTATAAATTCAGTGATAAGTTTGCCGCAAAAGCGTCTTTCTCCTATTTAAAAGGAACAGAATGGTATGCCACGGATTATGAGGATTACGCAAATCCGGGATTTGACAGATCCAATCCTGCTTATGACGGGTTAAACGTATATGGCGATGAGGTTTCAACCATTTTAAATTTTGAACAAATTGCGCTTGCAAATAATGTTCCTGCTTTTATAGCGTCAACAATGGGCTCTGCAAGAGTTTCAAGAACAGGTTATAATGAAGTTGATATAATGGATGGCTATATTGCGGAAAGCGCCAAAGCCGATTTTTCTTTTCATTATAGGCCTTTTGCCAATGATTTGGAAGTTATTTACAATGCTAAGTTTGGAGGCGGAAATACTATTTACCAAGGCGCCAACAGATACAATATCAACAATTTCTTTATGCAGCAACATAAACTGGAAATTAAAGGCGACAACTTTTTTATACGAGGATATATTACGGATGAAGATGCGGGAGATTCTTATGACAGCCGTTTTGCGGCAATCAATATAAACAGAAGCTGGAAATCCGATAAAGATTGGTTTACCCAATATGCCGGAGCATATCTTCAAACGTATGTTGGAACAATACTAGGCGGAGGAACTCCAAATCCAGCCGTAATTCACCAACAGGCTCGAGACTTTGCGCAAACTGGCGCATTGGTTCCCGGAACAGAAGCTTTTAAAACAGCTTTTGACAAAGTAATTTCCGATCCAAGTTTGTTGACAGGGGCTAAATTTAAAGATGACACAAAAGTTTACCATTCCGATGCCAATTATAATTTTGCAGATTTGGTTGATTTTGCTGATATTCAGGTTGGAGGTTCTTGGAGACAATATTCTTTAAACTCTTTCGGAACAATTTATACTGATCCTGATGGCGCAATCAACTATGAAGAATACGGCGCTTATATGCAAATGCAAAAGAAATTTGTGGATGACCGTTTGAAATTTACGGGATCATTGCGTTATGATAAAGCACAAAATTTTGACGGAAATTATTCTCCAAGAGTTTCACTTTCCTACTCATTGGGAGAAGGCAAAACGCGTAACTTAAGGGCTTCATTTCAAACAGGTTTCAGAAATCCAACCACCCAAGACCAATACATTGGTTTAGATGCCGGCAGCGCAATTTTAGTGGGATCGGCACCAGATAATTTAGACCGATATACATCAAGTCCAATATCAGTTAGTGCTACCGGGAAATCATTAGGTTTCCCTAACACTATTCAATTATCTGGCAGAAGAGCTTATGACAATGCATTTACTTTGGCATCTGTGTTGGCTGGAGCCCCTGAAAAATCTGACGTTTCTCTTGTACAACCTGAAAAAGTAACCGCTTTTGAAGTTGGTTATAGGGCCAGTTTCGGAAAATTATCTCTTGATGCAAGTGCTTATTATAATGATTACAAGGACTTTATAGGTGTTAAAACAGTGTTAGTGCCATTATATGGAAAAGCAGATTTTTCTGACTTCGTTCCCGGCGGTCCACTTCCGGCTCCTTTAGCTGCAATTGCATTAAATGCCGGGGATTATAAAGCTTTTCAAACATACACAAACTCACCTGCCGACATTACATCTTATGGCGCAGCAATTGGTGTTGACACCAAAATATTTGGCAATTACAATTTTGGCGTAAACTATACTTTTGCGAAGTTTGATTTTGATCAAGCTTCAGACCCAGATTATGAAGCCAGTTTTAACACACCGGAACATAAAGTGAAAATTTCCTTCGGAAACACAAACATTATTGAAAACTTAGGGTTCAATGTTAATTATAGATGGAGTGACAGCTATTTGTATGAAGCAACATTTGTAAATGCAATGGTTGATTCTCGCTCAGTAGTTGATGCGCAAATTAATTATAGCATTCCAAAATGGAAGTCTATGTTTAAAATAGGAGGCGCCAATATTGGAGGAAAAGAATATTTCAGTGTTCCCGGAACAGGAAAAATAGGATCACAATATTTTGTGTCTTGGACCATTAATCCATAAAAATCAAAATAGTTTATAGAATTAAACGCCCTAAATTTTTAGGGCGTTTTTTTTTTAATTAAACACGTATTTTTTTTTCAAAATAAAATCAAAAAACTATCTTTGCACCTTGAAAATTAAGGCGAAGCATAAAAGAGTAAATATCTAAAAAATAAATAGTTAAAGTAATGGCAAAAGTTACAGGTAGAGTTGCGCAAATTATTGGACCGGTTATAGACGTTGAATTTGAAACTGGCGTTGAGCTTCCAAGAATATACGATTCTTTAGAAATCACCAGAAAAGATGGTTCATTGTTGGTATTGGAAGTACAATCTCATATTGGTGAGGATACCGTTAGAACCATATCTATGGATTCAACCGACGGATTAA
>DPCK01000093.1:0-184 GCA_003516285.1 Lutibacter sp.
GTGATCACAATATCTGAAGTTCTGTTTCCCAATCTATAATTCATATTTTATATTATTTTTTATTTAAAAGTTCTTTCACTTCTTTTACCAAATTTTTTACGGCAAAAGGTTTTGATATGTACTTGTCTGCGCCCAACTGCAATCCCAATTCTATATCCGACGCCTTATTTTTTGCAGAGAGAAA
>DPCK01000093.1:277-711 GCA_003516285.1 Lutibacter sp.
GTTTGATTTTTAGATTGATAAAATTTATTGAAAATGGAAATCAATTCGTCCCTTTCAATTCCTTTTCCGTTGTCTTCCACAGTTATTTCCACCTTATTTTGATTTACATAGGTTGAAATTTTAACTTCCCCATTTTTTTCATTTGAAAATTTAATGGCATTCGACAATAAATTAATAATTACCTGCTGAATCCTGTCTTCGTCATACACAACCATTGCATCATTAATTTCCTTCAAATCAATTTTAATTCCTTTTTTGATGGCCAATTGCTTAAAAGGGTCAATAGATTTTAAAACAGTGTTTTTGATTGAATGCTCTTTTAAATCCAACTTTTCTTTTCCTGTGGCCAATTTCTCCAAGTCTAAAATGTTATTGATCAACCTGCTCACGCGTTCGCTTTCACTTACAATACTCGTTAAAAATTTCTTTTTTGT
>DPCK01000093.1:732-8688 GCA_003516285.1 Lutibacter sp.
GTTAACAATTTTTCAGAAAAATTCACCAAACGGGCATCGGCAACTTGAATATTTTTATCGATATCGTATTTCATATAAAACAAATTCAAGGCTCTTTCAGTCCTGCTTTCACCCAAAAATCGCTTTAACACTTTTTTGATATCTCGCACATAAGCCTCCCCTTTCCAAACATACGCGCCTTCTTGCAAAGCTGCATATTTGGTGCTGTCCACAAACATTTCGGCAAAATTTCGTTCTCTGTAGCTTCCCAATTTACTGACGGATACCAATGAATAAATAATGGCGTTAAATAGCAAACTCCAAAAAAAAGCGTGGGTTACGGGTTCAAATAATTGCAATCCGAACAACTCATAAGGTTTTAAAATATGAATACCAAACAACCCTTCATTGACAAAAGATGTTGCAATTAATTGCGAGTCGATGGTAAATGGTACCAACAACGTGTAAACTGTGATAATAAACCCCGCAAAAATGCCATATTTAGCTCCTTTTGAAGAGCCTCTTCGCCAAAATAAACCTCCAAAAAAGGCTGGCGCCAATTGTGCAATTAACACAAAGGATATCAACCCTATAGAAACCAATGAGCGTTCTAAAGTAAAACTTTTATAGAAAAAATAAGCGATAATGATTAAAGTAAAAATGGAAATACGCCGTATATTTTTAATAGATTCTGTGTTTTCATCCGATTCGGATTTGCTGAAACGCTTTAAAAATCCGTATGGAATAATTAAATTGTTGCTTAACATCGTAGCCAACGCCAATGATGAAATAACCACCATCGAAATAGCTGCAGAAAATCCGCCTAAAAAAACCAGTAAGGCCAAAAATTCATTATTATTTTGAAGTGGCAATAACAAGGTAAATAAATCGGCATCAACTTGTTGATTTTGAAATATGATATTTCCTCCCCAGGCAATAAATATCACAAAAACATTAAATAGCAATAAATACAACGGAAACAACCAAATGACCTTCTTTAAATATTTTTCGCGTTCATTTTCAATCACTGTTACCTGAAATTGCCTTGGCAATAATATAATGGCAATCATCGATAACAAACTTAGCAAAAACCAATTAAAGCCTCCGTTTAAACCATCAATGGTTTGTTGGGCTTCAAAATTTGGCAATAATGAAGCTTGATTGTAAATATCGGACGGACCGTTAAATAAATAAAAAGTGACATAAATGCCTATCACCAGAAAAAACACCAATTTAATAACCGATTCAACGGCTATTGCAGTAATGATTCCTTTATGTCGCTCAGAAGCATCTGTATGCTGAGTGCCAAAAAATGCTGCAAAAATGGCCAATAAAATCGCAATGTAAAAAGTGGTGTCATCTAAAATGGAAATCGCAGAAATATGATGGTTGGTGATGACGTTGAAAGTTTCGGAAATTGCTTTTAATTGCAATGAAATATAAGGCACAATTGCCAAAACGCAAACAAAAGTCACCAAGGCTCCCAAAAAACGATCATTACCATATCTAAGAGAAATAAAATCGGCCAAAGTGGATATTTTATTTCCTTTTGAAATTCTAATGATTTTACGCATTAAAATCACCCAAGTTGGTATAATAATAATAGGACCTAAATAGATGGTCAAGAATTTTAAGCCAGAAGTTGAAGCCAAACCAACGCTTCCGTAATAAGTCCAGGCAGTACAGTAAACAGCCAAGGAAAGTGTATAAATATAAGGATTGTTAACCCATCGGCTTTTTGAGTTTTTTTCAGCCCAATACGCCACATAAAATATGACGGCTAAATAAACCAATATGACAGCTATCACCAAAAAACTACTCATAATACTTTTTTAAGAGGATATATGAAACAATTATGCTAACGATCCAGATAAAGAAAATATAAAAATAAAGTACAGGCAAGCCAATAAATGTTGTGCTACTGTTAAAAATCAACAAAATAGGCACATTAAACAAACACAATAACAATATTGATAATACAATTAACTTTTGTTGGTGTCTTTTTTTCACTATTTGGTAAAATATTAAAAAAACAGCACTATAAAAAATAGTGCTGTTTTATGCCTAAAATTATTTACTAATGAACGTGTGCCTCACCAGCTCCTTTAGGAATTCTGATATGCTCAACAATTTCCTGAACATTTTGAGGTGGCGCAGGCGTTAACCTTGAAACAATTACAGAAAATATAAAGTTCACAGCCATAGCTATTGTTCCGAAACCTTCTGGAGAAATCCCTCCATTTCCGAAATTAAACCACCAGTCTTTTGTAAGTCCGGCCACAGCTTCTTTTCCGCCATCAAAAATTCCGAATTTGAATTTCAACATATAGTACAACATTAAAGTGATACCGATAATCATACCGGTAACTGCACCTTCTTTGTTCATACGTTTATCAAAAATACCGAGTAAAATTGCCGGGAAAAAGGATGCGGCAGCCAAACCAAAGGCGAGTGCCACAACCGCGGCGACAAATCCCGGCGGATGGATACCAAAATAACCAGCAATAAAAACGGCTACACCTGCACTTATACGTGCGGCTAAAAGTTCTCCTCGCTCTGATATTTCAGGATTGATCATTTTTTTAATTAAATCGTGTGAAATTGAGGAAGCAATTACCAACAACAAACCTGCGGCTGTTGAAAGTGCTGCTGCCAAACCACCTGCGCCAACCAAAGCAACCACCCAGTTAGGCAGATTTGCAATTTCAGGATTGGCAAGTACCATAATATCATTGTCAATGCTTAATTCGTTGACTTCTTTATCAGCAACATATTGCACCACGCCATCTGCATTTTTGTCATCAAATTTCAGCAGTCCTGTTTTTTCCCAGTTGCCAAACCATTGCGGCAATTCTGCATATTTTGCATTGCTCACTGTTTCAATCAATTTGGTTCTTGCAAAAACTGCAACTGCAGGAACAGTGGTATATAAAATTGAAATAAACAATAATGCCCAACCTGCAGAAATACGTGCATCTTTAACTTTAGGAACCGTAAAGAAACGCACAATTACGTGCGGTAATCCGGCTGTACCAACCATTAAAGCAAAAGTTATGGCAAAAACATCAATCATCGATTTACTGCCCGAAGTATATTCGTTAAAACCAAGTTGCGTTGACAAGCCGTCTAATTTATCCAATAAATAGACCCCGTCTTCGCCAGCACTTCCAAATCCTAACTGAGGTATTGGATTTCCGGTCATTTGAAACGAGATAAATATGGCTGGAACCATAAAAGCAAATATCAACACACAATATTGTGCCACTTGCGTGTAGGTAATCCCTTTCATACCGCCCAATACCGCATAAAAGAAAACGATGGCCATACCAATATAAACGCCTGTGTCAATTTCCACTTCCAAATATCTTGAAAACACAATTCCCACGCCCCGCATTTGTCCGGCAACATAAGTAAACGACACAATCAATGCACAAATTACCGCAACAATACGTGCAGTGCTAGAATAATATCTGTCCCCAATAAAATCTGGCACAGTAAATTTTCCAAATTTTCTTAAATAAGGCGCCAGTAAAAGTGCCAAAAGCACATAACCGCCGGTCCATCCCATAATATACACTGAGCCATCATATCCTGTAAAGGAAACGATACCCGCCAAAGAGATAAATGATGCTGCTGACATCCAGTCGGCTGCGGTAGCCATACCATTCATAACTGGGTGCACACCGCCACCCGCAACATAAAATTCTTTTGAAGTTCCTGCTCTGGCCCAAATTGCAATTCCTATATAAAGTGCAAATGATAGTCCTACAAGTAACCAAGTCCATGCTAATATTCCCATGATTTATATTTTTTTAAAGTTTATATTATTCTTCAACGCCATATTTTTTATCCAAGTTATTCATCAATTTTACATAGACGAAAATCAGGATAATAAATACATACATTGACCCTTGTTGCGCAAACCAGAAGCCCAGTTTAAAACCTGCAAACTTGATGGTGTTTAACTGATCCACTAAAAAGATTCCGAACACATAGGAAACCAAAAACCAGATACTTAGCAATATTGCCAAATAGGTTAAATTTTGCTTCCAATATGCTTTCATGTTTTCTTTTGACATAATCGTGTTGTTTAAATTAAATTATTAAAATCCGTAAATTGCCGATACCATTCCCCTTAAGTTACTGACGGCATCAATACCCTGGGTATTTATATCCTTTTTGTTGGAATCTAAAGTTCCATAAAGCGCAGAAGTATACTCAACTTCAACACCTATTTCCATTTTTCCAGATTTCCATCCAAAGCGTGGCGCAACTCTAAATACATTGTCTATTGTTGGGCCTAATCCATAAATTGCGCCTCCAACAGCTTCTTTAAATCCATCATTTTTTGTATAGCCTGAGAACAATCCCCAAACAAAAGCATCTTTTCCTCCGCTCAATTCTCCCCAAACTGTATATGTTTTATTTGAAGTATAACCTCCTGAAGTGTCTTCTGCCATACCGCCTATTGACAGTAAATCGGTCATGTTCTCACCATAAATGCCTTCAAGTTTAAAGGTTGTGCTCCCAAGTTTCGTTTTCATATACCCTATAAAAGCGGTATTTGTAATATTGTCTGCTCCTAAAACGGGTCTCAGTGTTTTTAAATTAGCGCCAAAACCGCCTAAAAATTCTTTGCCGCCAAACTGAAGTTGCGCATGTAACTGAGGCATTCCTGCATCGCGCACATATTTAGAAGTAATTCCAGCTGGTCCTCTTGATGCAAAGTCCCGTTCAGAAAACATAACACCTGTAAACCTTACATTTCCTTTAGTTGAAATTCTTAACTGCGGATTTCTGGAAAAAGGTTGAAAAGGAACCCCAGTATTAAAAGAGTAAGTGCCAGGAAAAACATCGGTCACAAACATCGGATGCCAATATTGCCCCATAATAATGTCAATCTTGTCATTTGACAATTTCACAAAAGCATGGCGCAAACGAAATCCATTAATGTCGGAATCTGAATGTCCAAAAAAGGCGCCTTCAATAACTCCTGAAGTTTTCATCCCAAAAAAATCAGGCCCGGTAATTTTACCTGTTAACCTTGTTTGAACTGCCAAAATATTGAAATTGGCTTGGGCATTTAGGTCTTCACCATTAACGTTGTTTTCATTGGCCGGAAACAAAAGAAAGTGGCCTTCTCTGGCTGTTACAGTCTGACGCGAATCAAACATATAATCAACTTTAACAAAGCCCCCCCAATCTATTCCGAATTTTTTGTCGCCGTCCGAAGACTGGCCATAACTGTAGTAAGTTAATCCCAAGAAAAGAATTAACAAAATTGAAAGCTTTTTTCTCATAAAAATAAATTTGGTTAATTAATTTAGTTTTTGCCAAAGAATTACTTTTTTAGCCCTAACAAGGTGAAAAGAAAAAAGCAGTTATTAAAATTGATTATATATATTTGTAAATTGATATAGTTATCCTTTAAATCGTTCCCAGCGAATCAACATAAACTTATCACCAAGCTCTGTGACAATAACTCCTGCACCAATTAAATTTTTATTTGTTGAAAAGTATTTTGCAAGTTCCACGGCATTTAAAATCTTATATGTGGAATGATATTCAAAACTATAAGGACGCTTTACGTTGTATTTTTTAACCCAATTAATGATGCTTACGTGCGATATCCCCAAAATACGTTCGATTTCCCGATAGCTCAATCCCTCCAAATATAGCTGCAAAGCTTTATTTACATAATAGGAATCTATCTGCTTACCCACTTTATTAACAGTGAAGTAATAATCACATTTTTTGCATTTATAGCGCTGTCTGTCTTTTATCACACCACTTTTAACATAGTCATCGGAATTGCAGTTTGGGCAACAGGTAATTTTCATATATATAGTATTTTTGCATAAATATACTTTTTTAGCAGATTAAATAAAAATAATTTTAATCATTTTTACATTAACTTATTAACGCTCCCTTTGTTTTATTGGATATTTACTAATATAACCAAGTATTCACTAAATTAAACACAATTCAATAAAAATTATTTAGATCTGTAATATCAACGCAACTTTAGGACAATAAACCTTTCAGAAATGGCAAAATCAATTATTCCGCTGAAAATATTTAAAAATGTTTAACAAAAAACATATTTTTAGAAATCAATTAAAGCAACTTCCATTATTAAATTGTGCGTTTTTTAACGTAATTTTTAAAGATTCCATTATTTTTAAAGTTCTATATATTTTTATGTTGTTATTACAACGTTTTCGTAATTAAATTATACTAAACGCAAACTTTGTCTTATTTTTGTAAAAATACATCAAACATTTTAAATGAAGAAACAAGGATTATATTTACCGGAATTTGAAAGAGATAATTGTGGCGCAGGATTTATTTGCAACTTAAAAGGCGATAAATCGAACAAAATAATTCACGATGCATTAGAAATTCTGATCAAACTTGAACATCGCGGTGCAGTGAGTTCTGATGGTAAAACAGGCGATGGTGCCGGAATACTGATTGATATTCCCCATGAATTCTTTGTGAAAAACACCACTTTCAGTCTGCCAAAACCAAAAGAATATGCTGTTGGTATGGTGTTTTTGTCCCAAAATGAAAATCAGTTAAATTTCTTTAAAAACTGTCTTGAATCAGAAATAAAAAATCAGGGATTGGCGGTTTTGGGCTGGCGGAAAGTTCCTGTTAACAGAACGCATCTTGGAACAATCGCGGCCAAAAACGAACCAGCCATTGAGCAAATATTTATTGGAAAAAACAGATTGCCATTGACAGAAAACCAGTTCAATGCCAAATTGTTCGCCGCTCGAAAAATAGCGGAACATGCGGTTGAAAACTCAAAATTGTCCGACAGAAAAAAATTCTATCTGCCAAGCTTATCAACTACTACTCTTATATATAAAGGACTTTTAATTCCTGAAGACATCAGAAATTATTATACAGATCTTTCAAATCCCGATTTGGTAACGCGTTTGGCCTTGGTGCATCAGCGATTTTCAACAAACACTTTTCCTTCCTGGGATTTGGCGCAGCCATTCAGGTATATGTGCCACAACGGTGAAATCAATACGCTTCGTGGTAACATCAACAGGATGAAAGCACGTGAAGAATTGATGAAAAGTCCCATTTTTGGAGATGACATCAAAAAACTGTTTCCCATTATTTTGGATGGAAAATCAGATTCGGCCTGTATGGATATGGTGGTGGAATTGTTGCTGATGACCGACCGCACTTTGCCGGAAGTGATGATGATGATGGTTCCTGAAGCCTGGGAAAAAGACCCGGCGATGAGCGATGCAAAAAAAGCGTTTTACGAATACAATTCTTGTATTATGGAACCTTGGGACGGACCCGCTTCAATTCCTTTTACCGACGGAAATTATATTGGTGCTTTGCTGGACCGAAACGGATTGCGACCATCCAGATATACCGTTACAAAAGACGGAAATGTGGTGATGTCTTCAGAAACTGGCGTGTTGGACATCAAGCCCGAAAATGTTGCGCACCACGGAAGGTTAGAACCCGGAAAAATGTTTTTGGTGGATATGAATGCCGGCAGAATTATCAATGATGAAGAAATAAAACAAAAAATTGTATCAGAAAAACCTTACAGAAAATGGCTCAATAAAAATTTGTTGCCCTTGGCCGAAATTCCATATACAGGCAACAAAATTCCAAAAGAAGAAATTGATTTGGTGGCGCGACAGAAAATTTTTGGCTATACCATTGAAGAAATAAATACCCTTATAACCCCAATGGCAACTGGCGGTAAAGAAGCCATTGGTTCAATGGGGAACGATACGCCTTTGGCTGTTTTGTCTGATGAACCTCAATTGCTTTTCAATTATTTTAAACAACTTTTTGCCCAAGTTACCAATCCGCCACTGGATGGCATTAGAGAAGAAATTGTCACCGATTTTAGTTTGGCTATAGGAGGCGACAGAAATATTTTCGATATTTCCGACCAGCAGTGCAAAAAACTGAAAATTCAAAATCCGGTGATTT
>DPCK01000071.1 GCA_003516285.1 Lutibacter sp.
AATGTTTTCCGGAAAAACGGAAGAACTGATTCGCAGGCTAAAACGTGCCCAATTTGCAAAACAAAAAGTGGAGATTTTTAAACCTGCCATTGATGTGCGGTATGATATGGAAAAAGTAGTTTCGCACGATGCCAACGAAATTAGATCCACTCCGGTTCCCTCATCAGCAAATATCCGACTTTTAGCCAGCGATGTTGATGTTGTTGGAATTGATGAAGCCCAGTTTTTTGATGAGGAAATTGTGGCCGTTTGCAACGATTTGGCAAATCGGGGAGTTCGCGTGATTGTTGCGGGTTTGGATATGGATTTTAAAGGAAATCCCTTTGGCCCTATGCCGGCGCTTATGGCCACTGCGGAATATGTGACCAAAGTTCACGCCGTTTGCACAAGAACGGGAAATTTGGCGCATTACAGTCATAGAACCGCCGCCAGTGACGAAATTGTTTTGCTGGGCGAAACCCAAGAATACGAGCCATTAAGCAGGTCTGCTTACTTTAAAGCTATGGCGGAAGAAAAACTCAAAAAAGCCGAAGAAAAAAATGGAAAATAGCCACGTTACGGTGCTTGAAATAGATTTGAATGCCATAGACCACAATTTAAATGTTTTTAAATCAAAAATACATTCCGAAACAAAAGTTTTGGCGGTGGTGAAAGCATTTGGTTACGGCAGCAGTTCTGTTGAAATTGCAAAGTTTCTGGAGCCAAAAGTAGCCTATTTTGCTGTGGCATATTTGGATGAAGGCATTGCTTTGCGCGAAGCCAAAGTTAAAACACCCATTTTGGTGCTGCATCCCCAAAAATTAAATTTAGATCAAATTATAAAATTCAATCTGGAACCCAACGTTTATTCCATCACTTTATTAAAAGCTTTTATTGAAGAAGCGAAAAATCTAAACGTTCAAAATTATCCTATTCACATTAAATTCAACACGGGTTTAAACCGATTGGGGTTCATAAAAAAGGATATTCCTGAAATTTTATCGTTGGTAAAAAATCAGAAAGAAATCGTTGTTGCTTCCGTTTTTTCACATATCGCGGCCAGTGAAGATTTAAGCGAACGCGTATTTACGTTGCAACAAATTAACAACTTTAAAGAAGTTTCAGCACAACTAATCGGCCAACTTTCCAACAAACCTTTTCGGCATATGTTAAACACTTCCGGCATAATCAATTATGCTTCAGAAGCGCAATTTGAGTTGGTGCGTTTGGGAATTGGTTTGTATGGATTTGCAAATGATGAAGCCGAAACCGCAAAACTACAAAATGTGATTACCTTAAAATCGGTTATTTCCCAAATTCAAACCGTAGAAAAAGGGGAAACCGTGGGTTATAACCGCGCTTTTAAAGCTACAGAAACCGTTAAAACCGCCACCATTCCTATTGGCCACGCCGACGGAATTTCGCGACAATTTGGAAATGGTGTGGGTTATGTTTACATCAACAACAAAAAAGCGCCCATTGTTGGCAATGTTTGTATGGATATGATTATGGTGAACGTCACCGATATCGACTGCCAAGAAGGCGATGAAGTGCTTGTTTTCAAAGACCAACTTCACGTTGAAGATTTGGCAAAACGCACAAACACCATTCCTTACGAACTGCTTACCGCCATTTCACAGCGCATAAAAAGAGTGGTGAAATAGCAAAACAAAAATCGCATTAAAAATAATAATTTGGGCCTGCTTGCCTTTTTGGTGGGTGTTCCCCGCCAACTGGCGGGTCGGGCTTTACGTTTCAAACTTTTTTTCTTCGCCAGAAGGCGAATCAAAAAGGTTTTCACTTCACTCCCTAACGCAGCCTGCCGTATAAAAAATCAAATCATAATATCTAATGAATACAGTGAATTTTAGAATGAAAAGAATGTATCAATCGGATTAAATTTTTAATTATATTAGCTACACTAATCATTAACTAAAAATGCTAATAAAATGGGAATGTTAAAAGAATTCAAGGAATTTGCAATGAAGGGAAACCTTGTTGACATTGCAGTAGGTTTTGTAATGGGTGCCGCTTTCAACAGAATTGTAATTTCGTTTACCGGCGGTATTGTTTCACCTTTGGTTGGACTGATTTTTCAATCGGACTTCAAAGATTTAAAATATGTACTGCAAGAAGGCACTGCCAATGAAGCCGGGGAAGTGGTTGGCGAAGTTGCCATACTTTACGGTGATTTTTTAACAAACCTTGTCGATTTTATTATTGTTGCGGCTGTCATGTTTATGATGATCAAAGCAATTAACAGAATGAAAAGGAAAGAAATTCCTGCGCCTGAAGCGCCAAAAGGTCCGTCTCAAGAAGAATTATTGATTCAAATAAGAGATTTGCTGGCAAAGAAATAAACTTGGCTTTTTTTAAATTTAAAATTTTTTTTCTAAAAGCACTCATTTTTTAACCGCAAGGAACGCAAGGCTTTTCGCTAGGAACGCTAAGCACCATCTTAATAACTTAAAGCTTTGTGAACATTGCGCCTTCGTTGCGAGCTTTGCGGTTAAACCAACTTTTTATATAATCCCTTATTTTACTTACTTTTTCGTTTCGTAAACTTCGGCGATTGTTGGTGAATTTTCAGCTTTATTAACAAGAATCAGTTCATCGCCAACGTTTACATTTCCGGTTTGCAGCACTTTAAAATAAATGCCGCTTTTGGTGGAATTCCAAAATTGTTTCAGTATTTCCTGGGTTCCAAAACGAATTCCAAGTTTATAACAAGGTTCTCTTGGCTTGGTGACTTCCAACAAAGCTTCGCCTAATTTATAGGTGTTTCCAATGTATATTTCTGTTTCTTCCAAATTTGAAATGGTGATATTTTCGCCCAACATCCCATAATTCCAATCTAAATTTGGATACAATTCCTTCCAAAAGGCATAATGATTTTGGGAATATCCATATACCGCTTTCTCAATTCCTCCGTGATATCTTCTGTCGATGACGGCATCATTTTTAACGTCTTCTGTGCCCAAAAAAATTGGGTGATTTACCGGAAACTTAAAAATGCCTGTTTCCACAATTTTACCTTTATAGTTCAATACTTTGCGTTCGCCAAGATTCACAGATATTACCTTCACTTTTCTTCAAATTTTATAAGTTCGTCTGCAATTTTTCGATCGTTAGACAAACGGGGCACTTTATTTTGTCCGCCCAATTTACCAATCGATTTCATATATTTATTAAATCCGCCTTTTTCTATCAAAGTAATTTTTAAAGGCCTTAATATTTTTCCGCTGATTAAATCGAAATAATAACTGTTTTGCTGTTGCAAAGCAGCATCAACTTTCCTTGCAAAATCATCCAAATCTTCGGGTTTGTTATCAAATTCAATAAACCATTCGTGATAAGGTAATCCGCTTTCTGGCGTAATTTGCGGCGCCACCGTAAACTCATTAATCGCGATTGTTGTGTTTGTGGTTTGGCTATTTATGGCGTTTTCCACTTCACTGCCAATTACGTGTTCCCCAAACGCGGATATAAAATGTTTGATACGGCCGGTAACTTTAATCCGTGGCGGATTTATGGAAACAAACTCTACCGTGTCACCAATATCGTAACCCCAAAGTCCGGCGTTGGTGTTTAAAATAAGCACATAGTTTACGCCTATTTTAACATCATCCAAAGAAATCCGGGTCGGATTTTCCTCAAAAAATTCGTCTGAAGGAATAAATTCGTAAAACATTCCGTTATCAACCAGCAACAACATTCCCTTTTCATTTTGGGAATCCTGATAGGCAAAAAATCCTTCAGAAGCGGGAAACAACTCAATCGTATCCACTTTTCTTCCGATTAAATCCTCAAATTTGTTTCGGTAAGGTTCAAAATTTACACCGCCATAAACGAACAAATTAAAGTTTGGGAAAATATCGCCCACTTTTTTTCCGGTGCGTTCCACCAGTTTTTCAAAATACATTTGCACCCACGAAGGAATTCCGCTAATCAAAGTCATATTTTCATTGATGGTTTCATCAACAATGGCTTCAATCTTGGTTTCCCAGTCTTCTATGCAATTTGTTTCCCAGCTTGGCAATCGGTTTTTGGTTAAATAACTTGGAATATAATGTGCCGCAATCCCCGAAAGCCGTCCGGTTTTGATGCCGTTTTTTTTACCCAATTCAGGACTTCCCTGCAAAAAAATCATCTTTCCATTAACAAAATTGGCTTTTTTGGTTTCGGCAATATACATCAACAAGGCATTTCGGGCGGCACTGATGTGCATCGGCATCGATTCTTTGGTCAACGGAATGTATTTTACGCCAGAAGTTGTACCCGAAGTTTTTGCAAAATAAAGCGGCTTTCCTTTCCACAAAACGTCTGATTCTCCTGCAACAACTTTTTCAATATAAGGTTTTAATGCCTCATAATCACGAATGGGAACCTGTTTTTTAAAATCTTCATATGATTTAATTTTGCTGAAATGATGGTCCTTGCCAAACGAGGTGTTTTGGGCCTGAGCAATTAAATTTTCAAAAACTTGTTGCTGCATTTTTACGGCATTTTTGCTTTGTTTTTGAATTTTTGCCGCGATGCGTTTTGCAAATGGTATTGCTAAAATTGACTTTATGTTCATCATTGTTCAAAATCTATATAATTCACTGGATTCACCGGATAGCCTTCATTCCACAACTCAAAATGCAAATGAGGTCCCGTGCTTAACTCGCCCATATCACCTGCAGAAGCAATCACTTCACCCGATTTCACCATATCGCCTTGCTGCTTATTTAAGGCGGTATTGTGTTTGTAAACAGAAATAAATCCTTTGCTGTGTTCAATAATAATCACATAACCAGTTTCTATGGTCCATTCGGCAAAAATAACGGTTCCGTCGGCAACTGATTTTACGGGCGTTCCCTTTTTAACGGCTATATCTATGGCAAAATGCTTATTTTTAAGGCTGTATCCATCGGTCACAATTCCTTTAACCGGTGAAAAAAACACAATATCGGCATTTTTTGTGGCTTCATTAAAAATACTGAATCTGTCAGTGCTTTCAACATCGAGCCTAAATTCCAAATCAACATCCGAAGGCGCAAAATTCATAGAATCTTTGTTAAATTTCATCGCATTTAAAACAGAATCTTTGTCGAATAAAACTTCAGAAACCTCGCCGGTTAAAAGGTCTCTCACTTTTTGAATGTATAAATTATTTACTTCNNCCCACAATTAACAGCACAGAAATTAGCGTTCCAAAAATAAATACATTTAGCCGGGTTAATTTAAATGATAATTTTTCTTCAAAAGTATCTTCATTTAAAACGACCAAACGGTATTTATTGATTAATTTCTGTCTGAATTTAATCTTTTTTTTAGGGTTTTTCACCATAATAATGTTTCAAAATAAAATAAAAGCGAATTTTATATAAATAATTTTAAACT
>DPCK01000158.1 GCA_003516285.1 Lutibacter sp.
AACCGGATTGAAATTGAAAATTTCAAAACAAACTTGATCCAATTACTCGACAGGGCAAACGACACGGAATCGGAAGAATTTCATAAAAACCTGGTTTCCGATTTTCTTAAAGATACCTATTACAAAAAAAATCATTTCATCAACACCAAAGGAAGAAATGATTTGGTGATCCACAATGGCAACAGCGCCAAAAATTCTGTGGGTGTTATTGTGGAAGCCAAAAAACCGACCAATAAAAGCGAGATGGTTACCACCAATAAACTAAATGCAAAAGCATTTCAGGAATTGGTGCTTTATTATTTAAGGGAAAGAATTACCCATAAAAATTTGGAAGTTAAACATTTGGTAATCACCAATATTTACGAATGGTTTATTTTTGATGCCACGCTTTTCGACCGGCTTTTTGCCCAAAACAAAAATCTGGTAAAGCAATTCAACGAATTTGAAGGCCAGCGATTATCGGAAATAAAAACCGATTTTTTCTACAAACAAATTGCCGAACCTTTTATTGCCGAAATAAGCACAGAAATTGAATTTACCTATTTCAACCTGCAAGATTATCAAAAACCACTTAGAAATGATGATAAGGCAGATGACAACAAACTGATTGCGCTTTTTAAATTGCTTTCGCCCGAGCATCTTTTAAAACAACCGTTTATCAACGACAGCAACAGCCTCGATAAACGATTTTACAGCGAATTGCTGCACATTATTGGGTTGACGGAAACGAAACTGGGAAGCAAAAAACTCATCGACAGAAATAAAGAAGGCGAAAGAAATTCAGGTTCGTTGCTGGAAGATGCGATGCTGCAATTGGACAGTTTGGACAAAATAAACCGTTTAAACCAGCCAAATCAATTTGGAAACACGCAACAAGAAAAACTTTTTAATGTTGGACTTGAACTTGTTATTACCTGGATAAACCGAATTTTGTTTCTTAAATTGTTGGAAGCCCAATTGATTACTTACCACAAAGGCGACAAATCCTATGCGTTTCTCAGTCTCGATAAAATTAAAGATTATGACGACCTCAACAGCTTGTTTTTTCAGGTATTGGCAAAAAAGTATGATGAGCGAAACGAAGATGTAAAAAAACTTTTTGAGAAAGTTCCCTACCTCAATTCTTCGCTTTTTGAGCCAACGGAAATTGAGCAAGTTACCTTGTTCATCAGCAACCTTAGGGATGACAGGCCCATTCCTGTTATTTCGTCAACGGTTTTAAAAAATGATCAGGGCAAAAAACGAACCGGTGAATTAACCACGCTGCAATACCTGTTTGAGTTTTTAAACGCTTATGATTTTAGCAGCGAAGGTTCAGAAGAAATTCAGGAAGACAATAAAACGTTGATCAACGCATCGGTGCTTGGCTTAATTTTCGAGAAAATAAACGGCTACAAAGACGGTTCGTTTTTTACGCCCGGTTTTATTACGATGTATATGTGCCGCGAAACCATACGCAAAGCGGTGGTGCAAAAATTCGGCCCCCTAGCCCCCAAAGGGGGAATTAATACCATTGCTGATATTTATTCGCTTATTCCGCATAAGATTTCGAGAAAACAGGCCAACGAAACCATCAACAGCATTAAAATATGTGACCCTGCGGTGGGTTCGGGACATTTTTTGGTGTCGGCGCTTAATGAACTGATTGCCATTAAAAACGATTTAAAAATTTTAGCAGATAAAGATGGCAAATCGTTGCATCGTTATGAAGTGGAAGTGGTGAATGATGAACTGGTGGTTACCGATGAAGAAGGCGAGCTTTTTGAGTACAATTTCAACAACAAAGAGAGCCAGCGCATACAGGAAACGCTGTTTCACGAAAAACAAACGCTGATAGAAAATTGCCTTTTTGGGGTTGACATCAATCCGAATTCGGTAAAAATTTGCCGTTTGCGTTTGTGGATTGAGTTGTTGAAAAATGCCTATTACAAAAATGCCACAGAACTGGAAACATTGCCTAATATCGACATCAACATCAAATGCGGAAACTCATTGGTGAGCCGTTTTGCCATTGATGCCGATTTAAGCCAGGCACTTAAAAAAAGCAAATGGAACATTGACAGCTACCGAATAGCGGTTGACACGTACCGAAACGCCGAAAACAAAGCGCAAAAACGTGAAATGGAAAAACTGATTGCCGACATAAAATCGGATTTCAGGAGCGAAATTAGTTTAAACGACCCCAAAGCCAAAAAACTGCGCAAACTGTCGGGCGATTTGTTAATGCTTACCACCCAAACCCAATTGTTTGAAATGGGCAAAAAGGAAAAAGCCGCGTGGAACAAAAAAGTCACCGGCCTTACTCAGGAAACCGTCGCCATAACTGCAGAAATTGAAGCAATAAAAAGCAATAAAATTTTTGAAAACGCTTTTGAATGGCGTTTTGAATTCCCAGAAGTGTTGAACAATGAAGGCGATTTTATGGGTTTTGATGTGCTGATTGGGAATCCGCCGTATATTGGACTTCAAAATCTTAAACAAGATTCTGTAACATTATCAAAACTCGGTTATACTACTTTTGATAAAACAGGAGATTTGTATGTATTGTTTTGCGAAAGAGGAAACCAAATTTTAAAAAATGAGGGACTATTATCATTCATTATTCCTAACAAATGGATGAGTGCTGGTTATGGTAAAAATTTAAGAACATATCTTGTTGAAAACACCAACCCAACAAAAATAATTGATTTTGAAAAGGTATTTGTTTTTGATGAAGCTGTAGTTTTTGTTTGTATACTTGACTTTCAAAAAACGAATTTTCAAAATAAAATTGAAGCAGTTAGTATTATTGATAAAATTCAAATGCTTGAATTTGAAAAGGAATTTGAGACACGAAAAATTCTTCTCGAAAGTGTTAACGAAAATGGTTGGCAAATTACGTCAAATGATTTTAATTCCATAAATCAAAAAATTGAAAATAGAGGAGTTAAATTAAAGGATTGGAAAGGTTTAGGCTTTTTTAGAGGTATTACTTCTGGTTTAAATGAAGCATTTGTAATTGATGAAAAAAAGGCTAATGAAATTATTGAAAAAGAACCACAATCAAAACATATTGTAAAAAAAGTACTGAGAGGAAGAAATATTAAGAGATTTAAATATCAATTTGATGATATTTATTTGCTCTTTGTCCCTTGGCACTTTCCTATGCATAATGAAACTGAAATTTCAAATGCATCAATTGTTGCTGAAAATAAATTTGATGAAGATTATCCTTTAGTTTACGAGCATTTATCGAATTTTAAAACGGAATTAAGTAATAGAAATAAAGCGGAAACAGGAGTTAGATACGAATGGTATGCTTTGCAGCGACATGGGGCAAGCTATTCTCATTTATTTGAAGAAGAAAAAATAGTTTGGATGGAGATTTCAGATAAAGCCAATTATGCCTATGATGTTGAAAAAATGTATATAACCAATTCGGCATATTTTCTTACAGGTCATTCACTCAAATATTTACTTGCAGTTTTAAATTCAAAAGTTTGTGATTTTTATTTTTTTCAAAAAACAGCGATTATTGCAGGAGGTAGAAAACGTTATACAAAACAATATGTAGAACAGAATCCAATACCTATTATTTCAGATGAACAACAAATACCATTTATCAAATTAGTTGATAAACTTTTGGTTATGAAAAATGAAATTCCGCAAGCCGACACCACCGATTTGGAAACCCAAATAGACCAATTGGTTTACGCGCTTTATGGGTTAACGGAGGCGGAGGTTGAGATTGTAGAGAATGCGAGTAAATAAAAAACAGGTATAATTAAAAGGAGATAACAAGTTGTGTGTCATACGACCAAATCTCTCGTGAAAAAGAAAAACTGACTGAAAAGTGATAACTAAAATAAACCTAAATAAAGTAGCGAGTTACAAAAGTCAAGCGACTTTAGAAACTGACAAGACATTAAACCTTATTTATGGTTTAAATGGTACAGGCAAAAGTACTTTATCAAATTATCTTTTAAAAATAACAGATGAAAAGTTTAAAAATTGTTCTGTTGAAGGTTTAGATGAGAATCACGAAATACTTGTTTATAACCAGACCTTTATTCAAGAGAACTTTTTTGAATCTGAAAGTTTAAAAGGAATTTTCACACTTTCAAAAGAAAATAAAGAAGCGGAAACAAAAATTTCCAATGCTCAAAAAGAATTAGGAAAACTTGACGGAGAAAAAAACAAAAAAGTCAACGAGCTTGAAAGTGAAAAAACATCAATAAGTAAAAAGCTTGAAAATGCAAATAACATAGTTTGGAAAATTAAAACTGATTATAGTGGAGGCGACCGTGTCCTTGAGTTTTGTTTAGAAGGTCACAAAGGTTCAAAAGACAACTTATTTAGCCACATCGTTGGTTTAAAAAAGCCCACTGATAAACCAACGAAAAGCATTGATGAATTAAAAAATGAGGTTCAAGCAATTATTGGAGAAAATGCCCAAAAATATTCCTATGTGCCTAAAATCTCATTCTCATCATCAAGTATTGAAACCGAAAAGATTTTCAATAAAGAAATTGTAGGTAATGAAAACAGTAGCGTATCCGAATTAATTACACAACTTGGAAACTCTGATTGGGTAAAATCAGGATTAAAATATTTACCCGAAGAACCATTAGAAGAAAATATAGATTGTCCTTTTTGTCAAGAAAAAACCGTCTCAAACGAATTAATAGAAAGTATCAAGGATTACTTTGATGCTTCGTATGAGTCAGATATAAGTTCTCTAAAAACTTTTCTCGAAGAATATTCACAAACAATTCAGCAAATTCCGACCAAAACTGAATTTGAAGTTAACCCAAAATTTGAAGCATTCAAAAAGGATTTTGAAATTAAATTTAGTGCTTTCAATCAATTAGTTAAGTCTAACAAAAAAAGGATTGAAGAAAAAATAAAAACCCCAAGTGTCCCTCAGACACTTGAAAACTCAACAAAACCATTAGAAGAAATTAATGAGGTTATCAGTAAAATTAACGCTTCAATTTTAGAGCATAATAATAATATTGACCAAAAAGCGACAGTAAAAACAACGATAAAAAATACTTTTTGGCAAATTATGCGTTGGGATTACGACCAAACAATCAATTCATATCTTTTAGACAAGAACACATCAAAGGTAAAATCCGATTTACTAAACTTATCCATTAAAGATTATGACACAAAAATTTCTGAACAGAGGTCAACCATATCCGAACAGCAAAAACAAACAGTAAATATTGAAGAAGCGGTTGCTAGTATTAATGATGGATTAATTGACTTGGGCATTACTGATTTCAAAATTGAAAATCACTCTGATAATCTTTACAAAATAGTTAGAGGAGAAAACAAGGAAAGGGTTTTTCGTTCTTTAAGTGAAGGAGAAAAAATGATTATTAGTTTCTTGTACTTTCTTGAAATGTGCAGAGGTAAACAAGAAGCTACAGAAACAGGCAAAAAGAAAATAATTGTTATTGACGACCCTATTTCAAGTCTTTCTCACATCTATGTTTTCAATATAGGCAGACTAATTAAAAATGAGTTTTTTGGTGAAAAAGAATCAATAAAAGATGAGGAAACAGGTGAACAGGTAAATATTTGGAACTATAAATACGAACAAGTTTTTATATTAACTCATAGTCTATATTTCTTTTATGAGATTACAGAGACAAAACACGATGAACGAAAAGAAACTCAAAAACTGTTTAGACTTATAAAAAATAATGATGGTAGTAGTTTTCAAAAAATGAAATATGAGGAGATTCAAAACGACTATCAAGCATATTGGTATATAATAAAAGATGAAAATCAACCACCGGCTTTAATTGCAAATTGTATGAGAAATGTTATTGAGTATTTTTTCAATTTCGTTGAGAAGAAAGATTTAAATAATTTTTTCCGTCAAAAGCCTTTAAGTTCTAATAGATTTCAAGCATTTTATAGGTATATAAATAGAGAATCTCATTCTTTGGGTCAAAATATATTTGACTTTAAGGAATTTGACTATGCTGATTTTAAAGATGGTTTTGCAGAATTATTTAAGGCAGCAGGTTATGAGGAACATCATAAAAAAATGATAAGATAAAAAAGTACGTACGCACAACAACGAACATAAAAAATTGCTTAATTCAGTAAAATAGAATGTTTCTAAAACAAAAAAATAATATATTTAAACATCGGAAAATTGCGTTTTAAAACCCGCAACTTTTCATATTCTAAACCGTTGGCAATAATTAAATGAACACAAATAAAATCATAGAAATCTTTAAATCTGAATTTGAATTTATAGAGAATAAATTCATAATCATTGAGGAAAAAATAAATAATCTAAAAGCTTCACAAAATGAGTTTATTTATAATCCTGGAGTGTACATATTTATTGACAATAATCTTGTTATAAAAGTTGGCAGACATTTTACAAATAGTAGAAAAAGAGCTTTAGAACATATCAAAGCAAATACTAGGAATGAGTTGTTTGAAATGAAAAATTTAATTCATTCTCATAACTCAAAAGTGCTGCTAATTAATTTGAAAGACAATCAAGAATTTCATTGGATTGCTGCTGTTGAAATTTATCTTGAGCAAAAACTAAAACCTTTAATAAAAACAAAAAGACTATGACAAACTTTAAGTTAGTATCAATTTTTACTATGATATTTCTGTTGAATTTGTGTTATGCCCAAGAACATAAACTCGATTTAAAATTCAATGAACTTTTTGAAGAATCAAGAAATAATAGGTCAAACAGTGCTCTTTCGCATGAATTAATAAGCGAAGCCCTTATTGACGATTGGGATATAGAATTAAACAGACTATATAAGGATTTAATGCAAAATTTACCTGAAGAAAAGAAATTACAACTTAAGCTTTCTCAAAGAAAATGGATTGAGTTCCGAGATTTAGAATTCAACTTGCTAAATAACATTGATAAAGATGCTGGGTATCCACAACCTAAAAGTAGGGAAATGAAATTTATTCGTAATCGTGTATTAGACCTAATTGATTTAAATGAAAGATACAGACCAAAACCTATTAATTTTACTGAAAAACTGATTGGATTATGGAAAGGAAAAGACAATTGTAGTGAAGGTAAATATAAAAATCAATGGTCTAATGAATACAGTATTGAAATATTGGTTAAAAACGGAAACCTCTATCTGGAAGGTCTATATTTTCAGAGAGATGCCAGTATTTTAATAAACATTGCAGATGATGAATTTATTATAGAAAAGCAAAATTTAGGAACAGATGATGATTTTATAATACAAGGATATGGGAAAATTGATGGTGATGAATTAATAATAAATTACCAAGTAGAAGTACTTGTTGACATAAATAACAAAAATTATATTACAAATTATTGTTTATCAAAATTTCAAAAATAACTACTGCCAACACCACATAAAATTTATGCTCAAATCGGATTTGGTACAAACCGACAAACATTTAATAAAAATAGGGCGATGGCGGAAAATAATTATTGCGCTATTTTAAACAGACCAATTGGTTTACGCGCTTTATGGGTTGACGGAGGCGGAAGTTGAGATTGTAGAAAACGCGAGCAAATAGGAATAGTACAAAGGGAAATAAATAAAAAAACAGTTATATTTGAGAGGGTATAATAAGTTGTGTGTAATGCCAGAAAAAAAACTTAAAACAATATAAAATGGAATTAGGTGAACTATATACAATTGCAAAAAACCAATTTGACGGAATTGCCAATACTGAAAGTCCAGATTTTAGACTTGAACAAGCAGAATTTAAGGAAAAAGAAAAAATTTGGGAGATAGTCGTTTCCTATTTAGTTCAAAACGCTAATAAATCTGAAAACGCCTCAAATATATTTGGATTTCAACAATTGCCATATGAAAGAATTTATAAAAAAGTAAAAATAAATGAGAACAAAAAAATCATTGGTTTTTACATCTATGAAAATAAATAAATGATAGTTATTGACACTAATGCGCTGGTAGTTCTTTTGCTTGGTCTAATGGATCCAAATATAGTTTCAACCCATTCAAAAACTTCCATATATACAAAACAGGATTTTTTTAATCTTCTTGAAGTTATTAAAGATTTTAAAAATTTATTAGTTCTTCCAAACATTTGGACAGAAGTTGACAATTTATTAAATAAATTCGGTGGTAATAGAAAGTATTTATATGTAAAAAAAATAACTGAATTGATAAAAGAATCATCAGAGAAATATATAAACACGAAAAGTGCGACTGAAAAACACCACTTTATGAATTTAGGATTAACAGATACATTAATTTTAGATTTAGCAAAAGATTGTAAATTTATTATAACTTCAGATTCGCAATTATCAGATTATGCCAATGCACTTGGATTTAATGTTTACGATATGATAAAATATAGAAATACAACATTTAAACAATAACACTACACACAGCTGTATATAATTTATGCTCAAATTGGATTTGGCACAAACCGACAAACATTTAATAAAAATACGGCGGTGGCGGAAAATAATTGTTACGCTAGTTGAAATAGACTAATTGGTTTACGCGCTTTATGGGTTAACGGAGGCGGAAATCGCCAAAGTAGAATTTCGTTTAAATAGCTGAATCTTGAAAAGGCGATTCACGA
>DPCK01000037.1 GCA_003516285.1 Lutibacter sp.
GAAAAATTAATAAAAGATGCCACAGAAATTGCAGATTCAATTAAAGCGTTGGATATTAAAATTACTGCTAAAACTGCCGATAACACAAAATTATTTGGATCAGTGAATAACCAGGATGTTGCAGATGCTTTAGCGGCTGCAGGTCAGGTGATTGATAAAAAATATATTAAAGTTGACGGTGGAACTATTAAAAGAATTGGAAAATACAATGCTACAATTAGATTGCACAGAGCAGTTGTGGTAGAATTGCCAATTGAAATAGTTGCCGAAGCGAAGTAATTAACAATTTTTAGTTAATAAACTATTTGAAGCCCACTTTTTAGTGGGCTTTTTTATTTTATTTTTGATTCTAATTAAAACATTAACTTAACTTTAATTATATGAAAAAACAATTATTAATTACTTTCCTAATTGCTGTATTTTCAGTCGTTAGCGTATTTTCACAAGTAACAACTTCAAAAATTCAAGGAGTGGTAAGTGATGATACTTCAGCAGGTTTATTTGGCGCAAACGTGGTTGCAAAACACTTGCCAACAGGTACAGTTTCCGGTACAATTACTATGGAAAGTGGTAGGTATTCATTGCAAAACATGCGTATTGGCGGACCTTACACAATTACCGTTAGTTATATTGGGTATAAAACTGTTGAATATACCGATGTGTATTTAACTTTAGGTACTGCATTTGAATTGGATGTAATGATGGAAAGTGAGAGCGAGCAACTTGGTGAAGTTGTTATTACAGGTGGAAGAAGCACAATTTTTAATAACAGCAGAACCGGTGCTGAAACCAATGTTGGCGCAAGGGAATTGACAAAATTGCCAACCATTTCAAGATCTGCATCTGATTTTACGCGTTTAGATCCATCAGCTTCAGGTGGTTCATTTGGCGGAAGAAACGACCAATTCAACAATTTCACGTTAGATGGTTCTATTTTTAACAATCCATTTGGATTGGATGCTGCCACACCAGGCGGGCAAACAGATGCTCAACCTGTTTCTTTGGATGCCATTGAACAAATTTCAGTATCTACTGCTCCATACGATGTAACTTTGTCCGGTTTTACTGGAGCTTCGGTTAATGCCGTTACCAAAAGTGGCACAAATAAAGTGTCAGGAACTGTTTATGGATTTTTTAGAAATCAGGATTTTACAGGCAGTAAAGTAAAAGGTGAGAATATATTTGTTCCAAAGTTAGAACAAACCCAATATGGTTTTAGTGTTGGTGCTCCTATTATTAAAGACAAATTATTTATTTTCGCCAATTTTGAAAAAGATGAAAGAACAGATTTAGGGCAGACTTGGCTACCAAATAGAGGTACAGGCGCTATTAATGAATCAAGGGTTTTGGAATCTGATTTGCTGGCAGTGCAAAGCGCTTTGGCCAATTTAGGTTATGATACAGGGGCTTATGAAGGATTTACGCACGAGTCAAATAGTACTAAAGGAATTTTAAAATTAGATTGGAATATCAATGAGAATAATAGGTTGGCGCTTATTTATAATTTTTTAGATGCTTCTAAAGATAAAACAGCTCATCCTACAGCGATTGCGCTAAGAGGTCCTAATTCACAAGTTTTACAATTTGAAAATTCAGGATACCAAATCAATAATAAATTGAAATCATTTTTGGCGGAATTAAATTCTAAACTTGATGATAATGTAACAAATAAATTTCAAATTGGATATACCCATTTTGACGATTTTAGAAATCCATTTTCTGCACCAGCCCCATCTATTAATATAACTAAAAATGGATCACCTTATATTATAGTTGGCCACGAACCTTTTTCCGTTCATAATAAATTGGATCAAAAAGTATTTCAATTTAATAATAACTTAAATATAAGTAAAGGAAACCATAACTATACTATTGGCTTTTCATTTGAAAAATTTCAATTTGACAATTCATTTAACCTAACTAGTTATGGATTTGATTTGTTTGGGAGTGTAGATATTAATGATTTTGATGCAAATAATTATGTGGGTGCTATTGCCAATGCCCAAGCGACTTTTGATGCTAATAATGCCGTTCCGGATGGAACACCCGGAGGATGGGCTTTAGCAGAAACAAATGTTGGACAAATGGCATTTTATGCACAAGACGAATGGAATGTAAATGATGATTTTAAATTAACCTATGGATTACGTTTTGATAAACCCTTATTTTTTGATTCATCCAAAAAAGCACAAGAGGTTATAGATAGAGGATTTGTATTGCCAAATATTCCTTATGTGAACCCAAATACAGGAGAAACTGTTTTAATTGACAATACTCAAATGCCAAATAATGATTGGATAATCTCACCAAGAGTCGGTTTTAATTATGACTTTAATGGAGACAAAAAACTTCAATTTAGGGGTGGCTCAGGAATTTTTACTGGTCGTTTTCCTTTTGTTTGGTTG
Organism: Lutibacter sp.; assembly: GCA_003516285.1. Classification (GTDB taxonomy): domain Bacteria; phylum Bacteroidota; class Bacteroidia; order Flavobacteriales; family Flavobacteriaceae; genus Lutibacter. The sequence continues at coordinate 2,406 of DPCK01000037.1, forward strand.
GGAAATCAGATTGCGGCACCTGATGTATTTTTCTTAGAAGCGGTAGATCCTTCTTATAAATTCCCGAAAGTATGGAGAACTAATATAGGTGTAGATAAACAATTTGAAGATGGTCTTGTCGTTACTGCTGATGTATCATATACTAAAGATATTGATGGAGCACATGTTCAGAACTGGGCTTTATTACCACCATCAGGAACATTACAAGGTGTGGATAACAGACCTATTTATAGACAAGCAGATTATGGTGGCGCTATTGGAGGTTTTGGATTAGGAGCAGGACCTTTTGTTTTTACAAACTCAGATAAAGGCAGGGTTTGGAATGCTTCATTAAAAGCACAAAAAACATTTACAAATGGTCTATATGCAATGTTGGCTTATAATTATTTAAATGCAAAAGATGTCAACTCTATTGAAGCAGAAATTACGAGTGATGCATTTGCTGGAAATCCTGTTGTTGGAAACGCAAATAATGATGTATTGGGCTTTTCTAAATATGGAGATACACATCGATTCATTGGTGTGGCTTCCAAAACTTGGCAATATGGAGCCAATGATCAATGGGGAACTACACTTTCAACATTTTTTGAATATGCACAAGGTGGAAGATTTTCTTATACTTATGGAGGCGATATTAATGGAGATGGCTCAAGGTCCAATGATTTAATTTATGTTCCAACCTCAGCTGAAGTAAACCAAATGCAATTTTCTGGTTCAGGTCAGGCAGCTGCTTTTGAGCAATTTATTCAACAAGATAATTATTTAAGCGACAGAAGAGGTGATTATGTTGAACGTTACGGTGCTTTGGCTCCTTGGAGAGGAAAATGGGATATGAAATTTATACAGGAATTAAAAGTTTCAAAAACCAATACCATACAATTTAGCATTGATATTTTAAATGTTGGAAATATGATCAATTCAGATTGGGGATTGGTGCAACAACCAAATGCAGTGCAGCCAATTGGCGTTTCTGTTGACGGAACCGGTACACCAACTTATACTTTTGATTCTGATTTAAAAGACACATTTGTGTATGATGCAAGTTTATTGTCAAGATGGCAAATGCAGTTTGGATTGCGTTATTCATTCTAAACTTTAAATTTAATATCTTTGAACCGCCCAATTAGGGCGGTTTTTTTTATGCCATTATTTATGAAGTACCAACAATTAACAAAAGAACAATTTTTAGCCTTACACAAGGAGTTTGCTGAATTTTTGGCCACACAACAAATTGACGCAATAGAATGGAATAAAATAAAAGAGGAAAAACCTTCTATGGCTGAAGAAGAATTGAATATTTTTAGCGATGTGGTTTGGGAAGATGTCTTGACAAAAACGGAATATTTAGAACACATTTCAGAAAATCATATCAACCTGTTTAAATGTGAATCGGATTTGGTCATTAGAATTTACATCAAATTAAATAAAGAAAATAAAAGTTTTTTAAATGAAGTAGACTTTCAATGGTTTTTAAAAAATCCTCTTGATGAAGATTTTGAATATTTTAAGGCCGAGAAAAAATACATAAAGGACCGCAACCAAGAATTGTTTGAACTTATTGAAATGGGAAGCCAAGTTTCAAAAGGGACATTGTTTAAAGCAATCAACCAATTAATTGCTTAACAACCTGAACAACGCCAACAGAAGCTTTTTCGGCCAAAACGGTTAAATTTGAATACTGATTTTGTTGAATAATAGGCTTTGGGTCAATAAAATAAATCGGGATTTCAGGTTTTGTGCAATTAACCAAATGCGCTGCGGGATATACTTGCATAGAAGTTCCGATGATTATTAAAATATCAGCTTCAGCGGTTATTTCCAGCGCCTCGTCAAACAAAGGTACGTTTTCCCCAAACCAAATAATATGAGGTCTAAGTTGCGATTTTTCTTCACAAAGATTTCCTATATATAATGCTTGTTTCCAGTCATAAATTAAATTGGGATTACTTGTGCTTCTCGCTTTTAATAATTCGCCGTGTAAATGCAAAACCTGCGAACTTCCGGCACGCTCGTGCAAATCGTCAACATTTTGGGTAATAATGGTAACCTGATATTTATTTTCTAATTCCACTATGGCTTTGTGGGCTTCATTTGGAAAAACGGTTAGCAATTGTGCCCTGCGTTTGTTGTAAAAATCCA
>DPCK01000095.1:0-3989 GCA_003516285.1 Lutibacter sp.
TCCAATCCAACCACTTCATAATTCGATTTCACCAACAGTTTTGCCAAATGATGGCCAATAAAACCAGCCATTCCGGTAATTAATACTTTCTTCATTTAAATGAGATTGGATTTATAATTCAAACAAAAATAAAACTAATTAGCNNAAAAAAATGAACAAACAATTAATAGAATGCGTACCAAATATTAGCGAAGGACGCGATATTGCCAAAATAAATGCCATTGCTGCCGTTGTTGAAACCGTTGAAGGTGTTAAATTATTAGATGTTGACCCCGGAAAAGCAACCAACAGAACTGTAATTACTTTTGTAGGCGAACCAGAAAATGTAATAGAAGCTGCGTTTAGACTAATCAAAAAAGCAGCAGAATTGATTGATATGAGCAAACATACAGGTGAACATCCTCGTTTTGGCGCCACCGATGTTTGTCCGCTCGTGCCAATTTCTGGTATTACTATAGAAGAAGCGGCCGTTTATGCCCATAAATTGGGTGAACGCGTTGGCAAAGAATTGGGAATTCCCGGTTATTATTATGAAAATGCTGCAACCAATGAAACACGTAAAAACCTTGCAAACTGTCGAGCCGGTGAATATGAAGGACTGAAAGAAAAATTAGTAAATCCGACTTGGAAACCCGATTTCGGTCCGGCCGAATTCAACGAAACTGTTGCAAAAACTGGCGCTATTGCTATATCATCACGCGATTTTTTAATTGCCTACAATGTCAATTTAAATACCACTTCAACCCGACGCGCCAACGCCATCGCTTTTGACATTCGTGAAGCCGGAAGGGTAAAATATGAAAATGGCGTTTCAGGAAAAGTGATGCTAGATAAAGATGGTGAACCAATTCGTATTCCGGGAAAATTGAAAGCCGTTAAAGGAATTGGCTGGTACATCGAAGAGTACGGAATTGCCCAGATCTCTTACAATTTAACCAATATCAACATCACGCCAATGCACATCGCTTTTGATGAAAGCGAAAAATCAGCGATTGCAAGAGGTCTACGTGTAACTGGATCCGAATTGATTGGATTGATTCCGTTAAAAGCGATGTTGGATGCCGGAGATTATTTCTTGCGCAAACAACAGCGATCTTTAGGAATTTCAGAAGCTGAGAAAATTAAAATCGCCGTAAAATCTTTGGGATTGGATGATTTAAAGCCCTTTAACCCGAATGAGAAAATCATTGAATATTTGCTTAAAGACGATACAAAAAAACTGATCGATTTAACGGTAACAGGTTTTGCTGAAGAAACTGCCGCAGAATCCATTGCACCCGGAGGCGGCTCTATTTCAGCATATGTTGGCGCTTTAGGAGTTTCATTGGGAACTATGGTTGCCAATTTATCGGCGCACAAAGCCGGTTGGGACGACAAATGGGAGTTCTATTCCGATTGGGCGGTAAAAGGCCAGGCTTACAAAAATAAATTATTACAGTTGGTGGATGAAGACACCAACGCTTTTAATAAAATTATCGACGGATTCAGAATGCCGAAATCAACCGATGAGGAAAAAGAAGCACGTAAACAAGCGATAGAAAAAGCGACAATTTACGCCACTGAAATTCCGTTTCAGGTGATGGAAACTGCTTTTAATTCTATGGAAGTGATGCAGGCGATGTTAAAAGAAGGTATGCAAAGTTCCATTTCCGATGCCGGTGTTGGCGCCTTGTGTGCAAGAACTGCTGTTGTTGGCGCGTATTTCAATGTCCGCATCAATGCAAAAGACATCAAAGACCGGGTTTTTGCCGAAGACATTTTAGCAAAAAGTGAAGTCATTTACAAAAAAGCGCTTGCCATTGAAAAAGAGGTGGTGGAATTTATTATGTCAAAAGTTTAAAAAGCCAGCTCCTTGTTACACAATATCAATAATGGTGCAGTTTTTCAATTGCTTCATCTAAAAACGCCACTTTAAATTTTGTTTTCATAACTCTTTTCAATGAAAGTATAAGTTTCCTTTTTAAGAAACAAATTGATTGATTTTTTTATTTTTGATATTATTTTGTATGGGCTGCTTTTATATACCTAAAGAACGCTGGCTGAATTTGACGGAAAATTACTTGAAATCAATTTTCTCCTATCCAAGTATTTCGGCTGGCGCTCAGTGCAAGCATTTCGTAAGTTTACAACTTTCGTCTTCTGTCTTCATACTTTTTTTTTCACCTAAAATTTAGTTAATTTGCAGTATGAAACGAGCTATAACAAATTTTAATACACAGAGAAATGATTAATGGCGAACAGCAGCTGTACCAATAAAAAAACAAAATAAACAGATGAAAATATACACAAAAACCGGCGATAAAGGCACAACTTCCCTTTTTGGGGGAACAAGGGTGCCAAAATATCATTTAAGGATAGAGGCCTACGGCACTGTAGATGAGCTAAATTCGTATATCGGATTAATTCGCGACCAAAAAATTGATGGGCATACCATCGAAATTCTACTAAAAATTCAGAACGAATTGTTCACGTTGGGTTCTATGTTGGCAACGCCACCAGAAAAAGAAATCTTAAAAAGCGGTAAAGAGCGCCTAAATATCAATAAAATTTCGGAGGAATCTGTGGCGCTTTTGGAACAGGAAATTGATTTGATGAATGAATCCTTGCCAGAAATGATGCATTTTATTTTGCCTGGCGGGCACAGCACCGTGTCATTCTGTCATATTGCGCGCTGCATTTGCAGAAGAGCCGAACGAATCACCACACAATTAAGTAACGAAAGCGCCATAAATCCGAAAATTTTAATATATTTAAACAGGCTTTCAGACTATCTTTTTGTGCTGGCACGGAAGTTGACTATTGACAACCAGGCCCAAGAAATTCCTTGGATTCCTGAGAAAATTTAATAAGTTCTTTTTTATTTTGAAATAAAAGGATAAATAGCTTGCCAAATTGAGTAAAAAAATTATTTTTGCAAAAATTTAATACGAAGAAGTTATGTATTGGACACTAGAATTAGCATCATATTTGGCGGATGCGCCTTGGCCTGCAACAAAAGATGAATTGATTGATTATGCGATTAGAACCGGAGCGCCTTTAGAAGTTGTTGAAAACCTTCAAGAGATTGAAGATGAGGAAGAAAATTTCGAATCTATTGTCGAAATTTGGCCCGATTACCCTTCAGAAGAAGATTACCTTTGGAACGAAGATGAATATTAAAAAATACAAAATCTAAAAAGTCTCTCACGAGACTTTTTTTTTGCCTAAATAATTATAATTTAAGACAGAATTAAAACAATTTAACTTTAAAAAAATTAACTTTACCGCCTATTAAATTACAATGTAAATTACAGTAATTTTACATATTATTATTATAAAATTTGACATCTATATTATGAGTATCATAAATTCAGTTCTTAAAATTTTTGTTGGAGATAAAAACAAAAGAGATTTGTCGTTGCTGCAACCGATTGTTGCCAAAGTGAATGCTTTTGAAAAAGAGATCACCAACCTTACAAACGATCAATTACGAGAAAAAACGGCTTACTTTAAGCAGATAATAGCGGATGACACCAAGGAATATACTTCAAAAATCAATAAATTAAAAGAAGAAGTTGCTGACGCCAATATAGACCGTAAAGAAGAAATTTACGGTGAAATTGACAATCTGGAAGATGATTTATACCNNATTGTCCTTGAAAACGACAAAGCCATTTGGGCCAATAAATGGGACGCCCAAGGAAAAGAAGTGACCTGGGATATGATTCATTACGATGTACAACTTATCGGTGGATCGGTATTGCATCAGGGAAAAATTGCGGAAATGATGACGGGTGAAGGAAAAACTTTGGTTTCCACCTTGCCGGTATATTTAAATGCGCTTACCGGCAAAGGCGTGCATTTGGTGACCGTAAATGATTATTTGGCAAAACGTGATGCTGCCTGGATGGGGCCAATTTATGAATTCCACGGATTGAGGGTTGATTGCATTGACCACCACGAACCAAATTCTGATGCGCGAAGAAAAGCCTACAACGCCGACATTACTT
>DPCK01000095.1:4025-4291 GCA_003516285.1 Lutibacter sp.
GACACCAAGGAAGGCGGATTTTTATTGCTTCGCGTATTTAGGGGATTGCCAAAAAGCAAGGCCTTAATCAAATTTTTAAGCCAGGAAGGCATCAAACAACTCTTGCAAAAAACGGAGAACCATTATATGCAGGATAACAACCGTGAAATGCCTAAAATTGACGAAGAGTTATATTTTGTGATTGATGAAAAAAACAATTCCATTGAGTTAACCGATAAAGGAATTACCTTTTTATCGGGTGATGACGGCGATGAAAATTTCTTCAT
>DPCK01000148.1 GCA_003516285.1 Lutibacter sp.
CTAAATCACCCACCGCTGACAAAGACGAATTGTTGAAAACTTTATTTAAGAACTTGCTTAAATAAGAAAACTATTTATATCTTTGTTGCGTTATTAAATCCTAAACAGGAATATTATGGAAAACAATCAATCGTGTATCAGAGTGTTTGCCGACAAGGTGCAGATAGACAATTGTCGTGAAATACTTCAAATCAATGACAAGGCATTCAGCCAACTGAGTGGACTTTTAGCATTGGCAGGGAACGAAGTAAGGTTGAAAATCTTATTTCTATTAGAAGAAGAAAACGAACTTTGTCCTTGCGACCTTTCAGACATTCTCGGTATGAGCATCCCTGCCGTTTCGCAACACCTTAGAAAACTAAAAGACGGAAACGTTATTGAAGGAAGAAGAGAAGGACAAACCATCTTCTACTCTTTGAAACAAGAGCAACTGACTTTACTTCGTCCATTTTTTAAACACATCATAAACAATTCAAAAAAGGAAACAGTATGAACAAGAAAAACAACAAACTTGTCGGAGCGGGAGTGCTTTCGGCAGTAGCTGCATCACTTTGCTGCATTACCCCTGTATTGGCTCTAATTTCAGGAGCATCAGGAGTAGCATCTACATTTTCGTGGATGGAACCAGCAAGACCTTATCTTATCGGCATCACCGTTTTGGTATTGGGCTTTGCTTGGTATCAGAAACTCAAACCACGAACAGCCGAAGAAATTCAATGTGATTGCGAAGAAGACGAAAAGAAACCTTTTATGCAGACCAAAACATTTTTGGGAATTGTAACCATATTTGCAGCCTTGATGCTCGCTTTTCCAAATTATGCACACATTTTCTATCCTTCAAACGACAACAAGGAAATTATAATCGTCAATGCCTCGGACATCCAAACAGTAACTTTTGATGTAAAAGGAATGACTTGCAATGGTTGTGCTTCACACGTAGAAAATGACGTGAACAAATTACCAGGCATTGTTAAGGTAGATGCAATTTATGAAGAAGCGACTGCCAAAGTAGAATTTGACCAAACCAAAGTGAGTGTTGCTCAAATTGAAGAAGCTATCAACGGTACAGGTTACAAAGTGGTTGGCAAGAAATAGTATTTTTTTGCCTTTTGTATTTAAGAACTTAATTAAATAATTACACAATGAAAAAGAATTTAATTCTATTGAGTGCTTTGTTCCTAATTGGAATTACTCAGGTCAATGCTCAATGTTGCAAACCGACTGACAGTAAAGCACAAACAGTAAATACAACCCAGCAAGAAGGTAAGACCCTGAAATTGAAAATCACGGGAATGACTTGTGCAGGTTGTTCCAACCATATTTCAAATGCCCTCAAAGAAGTGGACGGCATTATTGACCACAAAGTGGAATATCCGGGCGATTTGGCAGCTATACAATACGACCCGAAGAAAACAAATCCTGATGCAATCATCAAGGTTATTGAGCAGACAGGCTATAAAGCCGAAATCATTAAAGAAAATAAAAAAGAGAAATCATTATGAACAAAGAAACCATAAAACTCGACATCACAGGTATGACCTGCGACCATTGTGCCACAGGCATTGAAAAATTGCTTACCAAAAACGAAGGCGTAAAAGAAGCCAAAGTGAGCTATCCAAAAGCTACTTGCGAATGTTCTTTTGACCCTTCAAAAACGAGCAAAGAAGAAATCATCAGCACAATCAATGACACAAAAAATTATCGTGTAAAAAGTGAAATCCCTGAGAATGGAAACAGCGTAAATAATCAATTTGATTTAATCATTATCGGTGGCGGTTCGGCTGCATTTTCGGCAGCTATCAAAGCCGAAAGTTTAGGTTTATCGATCTTAATGGTAAACGGTGGTTTAGACTTTGGCGGTACTTGTGTCAATGTAGGTTGTGTGCCTTCTAAAAATCTTATTCGTGCAGGTGAAACGGCTTATCATGCTACGCATTCAAACTTTGAAGGCATCAAACCAAAAGGCGTTGACATTGATTTCGCTCAAATCATCAAAGACAAGAAAAAATTAGTAGCCACACTTCAAGAAAATAAATATATGGATGTGGTGAGCGATTTTGAAAACTTGACTATGCTAAAAGGTTGGGCAAAATTCAAAGACAATAAAACCATTGAAGTTGATGGCAAGGAATATAAAGCCATCAAATTTTTAATTGCAACAGGGGCTACTACCAACATTCCGACTATTGAAGGATTGGACAAAATTGACTACTTGACCAATATTTCCCTTTTCGATTTGGAAGAAAAACCAGAAAGCCTCACCATTATGGGAGCAGGTTACATCGGATTGGAAATTGCAATGGCGTACAATCGTTTAGGAGTAAAAGTCCGCATTATTGAATTTACAGATCGAGTATTGCGAACACAAACCCCAGACATTAGCGAAGCATTGGAAACCCAAATGCGAAAAGAAGGAATTGAAATCTTACCTAATTTCAGAGCCGTGAAATTCGAGAAACAAGGAAATGAAACCATCATTCATTGTAAATGTCCTGACGGTTCATTTACCCAAATTGTAGAGAAAGGTAAGGTAGTAATTGCCACAGGAACAAAAGCCAATACAAACCAATTAGGAATAGAAAATATTGGTTTGGAACTCACCAAAAGCGGCCATATCGCTGTAAATGAAAAGATGGAAACCAATCTATCCAATATTTACGCAGCAGGAGACGTAACCAACACCCCTGCATTTGTTTATACAGCCGCCTTTGAAGGAAAAATAGCCGTTGAAAATGCTTTTTCAGGAACAGAAAAAAAAGCAGATTATTCCTCTTTGCCTTGGGTGGTGTTTACTGACCCGCAAATTGCAGGGGCAGGTTTGGACGAAGCACAGGCAGAAGCCAAAGGCATTCCGTTTGAAGTTTCAAAATTGGAACTTAAAGACGTTCCGAGAGCCATAGCAGCGAACGACACAAGGGGATTTATCAAACTCATTCGTAACACCGAAACAGACAAACTGATAGGTGCAAGAGTAGTCGCACCCGAAGGCGGAGAACTTATCCAACAATTAAGTATGGCAATTAAATACGGAATAACGGTGAAAGATTTAGCAGACAGTTTCTACCCTTATTTGACTTTGGGAGAAGGTATAAAATTAGCAGCAATAACTTTCGGAAAAGACGTATCGAAATTGAGTTGTTGTGCCAGTTAATCCGACCCAAAGGCACACACTCTTGCAAGTCGCACCAGCCTATGCTTGACCAAAACTTGCAATAGAGAGTGCCTTCCCTACCTCAAAAAATCCTACCTTTGAAAATTGACTAAACCGACTGAAAATAAAGGGCGAACGCACAACATCGTATATAAAACATTTGGCAGTCAGTGTGTTATCGAGCATTTCAGCCCGTATCAAAAGTAGTTGTAACTTGACAGGAAAGTGCTTCGAAATGCCAAACGTTTCATATACGTAACCGTTGGGCAATATTAAAAAAAAACTTCTATGGAATATGAAATTTACCGTGATAATAATAAAATTAGACTTGAGAATTTACCTTCAAAATGTCCGAATTGTCATAGATCTATAACACCTACACCTCTATTTGGACATTATTGTGAAACAGATGATCTAACTGAGGTTTTATTATTTTGTCCTGACAATAAATGCCGAAAATCATTTATTGGATATTATGCACATATTGGAAATAATTATCACCAATTTATAGAAAAAACGAGTAAAGGAACTATTGTTGGAAGAAAGTTTTCTGAACCAATTAATGAAATTTCTAATAATTTTGTAAGCATTTATAATGAATCTTTTATAGCTGAACAGCAAGAATTAAATCAAATTTGTGGAGTTGGATTTAGAAAATCTTTAGAATTTTTAATAAAAGATTATTGCATATCAATAAATAAAGATAAAGAAGAAATAATTAAAAAAAGTTCACTTTCTCATTGTATAAATAACTTTGTTTCAGACTCAAGAATTCAATCAGTTGCAAAACGTGCTTCTTGGTTAGGAAATGACGAAACTCATTATACAAAAATTTGGGAAGATAAAAATTTGAGAGATTTAAAAAGCTTAATAGACTTAACTATCCATTGGATTGAGATGGATAAATTGACTTTAAGTTTTGAGGAAGATATGCCAGATGGAAAAAAATAACATTGCCCAACACCGTATATAATTTATGCTCAAATCGGATTTAGTAGAAACTGATAAACATTCAATAAAAATATTGCTACGGCGGAAAAATCTCCGATTTTTACGTCGCACAAATCATTATACGAACACGTTACCCAACATTTGACAAAAATGCTTCGACAGATAAATATTGAACTTATTAACAGAATGAGAAAGCCCAAAGAAGGGAATAGTTTTCTGAATGGAATAATAAGTATTTTAATCTTTATTCTCTATCCAATAATTATAGTTGTTGGAATTATAATTATGTTGATTTTAGGAATATTTACATTTTTTCAAAGATTATTTTCCAAACCAGATTTTAAAATAGAATCTCAATCAACTGATATTGAACAATGGAGTAGTTTAACAAACTTCAGCGGAATAAATATTTACCAAAAGTATGTTAGTGAAATCAGATATGGACCAGCTTATCTGAATCTGAAAAGCGAACCCGAAATTGACTATCTGAATAATAAGTTATTTGGAGATTGGTTTTTTACTTATTCGAATGGAATTTTACTTCAACAATGGAATTCGACAGAAAAGCCAAATACTAATCTGATTTTTATCGGAATTGACAATCTCAAAATTCAAGTTTTGGAAAAAAATATTCCATCTGTAAATTGGGAAATAGTAGAAACGAAAGACAGAACCTTGGAATTGAATTGCGACACAGGAAAAGAGGTTTTGACATATAAAATAGAAATAAAAACGTTGGGTAACACCTCATAAAATTTATGCTTACATTTAAACTAAATATAAACCGACAAACATTCAATAAAAATATTGCTTCGGCGGAAAAATCTCCGATTTTTACGTCGCACAAATCTTATAAAAACTCGTTGTACACTAGCCGACAAAAAAAGAAAAACCAACCGCACGTAAAAGCACATTTGGTTTTTCCAACCGCATAAGCCAACGCTCAAAAAACCAAAAGAGCTTTCACTTCCCCTCCGCCACCCAAATAGAATAATTGAATTTTTTACAATGATTATCGAGGTAAATAAAAATATCTTGATTACATTAGAGGCTTTGAAAAATTGCCTGTAATTAAAAGGCAAAATCTTGAAAGAAAAAGAATTGATAATATCAAACAAAACCGTAAAGTGAGTAAGAACGAAAGAAAAACAGATTTTTTCATTGGAAAGTTACTGGATTTAGCAAAAATCAAGTATACACCAAACGGGAGCAGTATAAAAGAAATTCACACATCTTTAAAATCTGCTTCTAAAAAGGGAACAGGACGTGTTGGTTTTCCTGAATTTGTAGGAATTTCTAATGATTTTATTATTGTTATTGAGGATAAAGCTGACATTGATAAACAAGCCTGTTTTGTTAATGAGGATAGTGAAGAATATAAAACAGATTTAAAGTCATTAAAAGATTTTGCAGAAAATGGAGCTTTACATTACGGAAAACACATCATTGAAAATACCAATTTCAAAAAAGTCTTTGCTTTTGGATGCTCCGGTGACGAAAAACACCACGTAATCAGACCGATTTTCATTGACCAAAACGGCTACAAACTTTTAAAACCAGTTGAAAATTTCGAAAACTTCTCGACTGACAACATTGAAAAATATTACAAAGAGCAAGTTCTCGAAGAAACACCAGCAGAAACTTTAGAATTAGAAGAAGTTTTAAAAAAATCGGCTGAACTTCACGAAGCATTAAGAAACTATGGACAATTGGGAGATTCTGAAAAACCACTTGTAGTTTCTGCCATTCTTTTAGCATTACGAGAAGATTCAAACATTGCCGACCAATTAAAAGGCGACAACTTAAAGACTGACGGAAAAATAATTTATGATGCTCTTTCTACACATATGACTCGTGTTGAAGTAAAACCTGAAATGAAAAAAGAACAGGTTTTAGCTCAATTTGACATCATCAAAAACAGAACGCTACTCAACCAAGTTGACGAGCGTTTGGAGAAAACACCACTAAAATACTTTACTGAGTTTCTTCAAAAAAATGTGTATGCAAGTGTTGTTGCAAATTCTACGGAAGATGTTTTAGGTCGTTTTTATGGTGAGTTTATCCGTTATAGCGGTGGCGATGGACAAACTTTAGGAGTGGTTTTAACTCCACGTCATATTACCGAAATATTTTGTGATTTAGTGGATTTAAAACCTACTGACATTGTTTTTGACCCTTGTTGTGGAACAGGCGGATTTTTAATAGCTGCAATGCACAATATGTTAGAACAAACAACTAATAAAAAAGAAAAAGAAAATATTAAAAAAGACAGAATACATGGTATAGAAATTAGAGAGGATATGTTTTCTATTGCCACAACTAACATGATTTTAAGAGGTGATGGTAAAAGCAATTTAATAAAAGATGACTTCTTAAGACAAGACACCGAAAAGCTTCGTGAGAATAAATACACCGTAGGTCTAATGAATCCTCCTTATTCTCAGGCTAAAGGAAAAGATACCGCTCATTTATCTGAAATTCATTTTATTGAGCATTTATTGGACGGTTTGGCAGATAATGCACGATGTGTTGTAATTGTTCCTCAATCTACTATGGTTGGTAAAACCTCTGAAGATAAAAAAGTAAAAAAACACATTTTGACAAAGCACACTTTAGAAGGCGTAATCACACTTAGCAAAGAAACTTTTTACGGAGTAGGAACTAATCCTTGTATTGCAATTTTTACCGCACATAAACCGCATTCAGAAAAAAAATTCTGCAAATTCATCAACTATGAAGATGACGGTTTTACAGTGCGAAAGCACGTAGGTTTGGTAGAAACGGAAAGAGCAAAAGAACGAAAAGCTCATTTGCTTAACTGTTGGTTACACGGAGCACCAGCTGAAACTAAGTTTATGGTAAAAACCACCATAGAACCCGAAGACGAATGGTTACACTCGTTTTACTATTTCAATGATGAAATGCCCAAAGTAGAAGATTTTGAAAACACTATTGCAGACTATCTCACTTTTGAATTTAATATGATAATGCAAGGCAAAAGTTACTTATTTGAAAACGTAGAATAATATGAACTTGGATTTAAAAAATAAGGAATGGAAAGAATTTGTTTTTGAACAAATGTTTGATATTGATTCAACTTCTAGTGGTATAGACAGAAACAAACTCATAAATAAAAAAGGTGTAATTCCATATCTAACACGTTCTGAAAAGAATAATGGTTACGATTCTTTCATTTGTGAGCAAGCAGATAAATATAAAACTGATGACTCAAATGTAATCACTATTGGGCTTGACACTCAAACTGTTTTTTACCAACCAAATAAATTTTACACAGGTCAAAATATCCAAGTCCTAAAATGCGAAAAGCTCAATAAAGAAATTGCTCAATTTTTAATTCCATTGATTAAAAGGCAAATGGGAAAATTTAATTGGGGTGGTAATGGTGCAACTTTAACAAGACTTCGCAGAAGTAAATTACTTCTTCCAATCAACGAAAAAGGAGAACCCGATTTTGAGTTTATGGAAGCCTTTATGAAACAAAAGGAGAAAGAAAAGTTTGACGAATACAAAAACTACATAAGCCAAAGAATTAAAGAGTTAAAAGACTTTGAAACTGTTGAACCGATTGATGAAAAGGAATGGAGGGAATTTTTTATTGAAGATGTTACAGAAATACTTTCAGGTAGAGACATTTACGCTTCTGAAAGAATAAAAGGTGATACACCATATATTTCTGCCACTGCAAATAATAATGGAATCGGTTATTTTGTTTGCAATGACAACCCAACAAAAGAATCAGGTTGTTTATCTGTAAATAGAAACGGTTCTGTTGGTTATTCTTTTTATCACCCTTATGAAGCTTTATTTTCAAACGATTGTAGAAAATTAAGACTTAAAAATCCTAATAAACATATTGGAATTTTCATTTCTCAACAAATCACAAGACAGAGAGGTAAATATGGATATGGTTATAAAATGGGAACAGCAAGGTTGAAAAGACAAAAGATAATACTTCCAATAAACGAACAAAACCAACCAGACTATGAGTATATGGAAAACTATATGAAACAGTTGGAATATGAAAAATTAAAAGGGTATTTAGATAAAAAAATACAAGTTTTATTATAAGGGAACCCCCAAAAACACTAAGGAATAGAAGATTGACAATAAGGAAAACAAAAAGAACGTTAAGGAACGTAACAAAAGCGATAAGGAGCACATAAAAAGCTTTAAGGAATTGAAAAAGAACCTTAAGGAACGCACCAAAAGCGATAAGGAACCGGCAATCATCCGTAAGGAGAACGCAATAAATAAATTAATTAATAACTTAAAAACAAAAAAATTGCATTATGGCAACAAAAAGAACACTAACCGAGGCAGAAACCTTGGAACAGTACCGAGTATCATTTGAAAATGTTGGAAATCAAACAGAAATAGCCACAATTATGGCTGAATTTGGTTTTGATGAAGCATCAATTACCACAGGAAAAGCATTGTACACAAAAACACGAGATGCCTTCGACTTCAATAAAAAAGAAGATGACGAAACTTCAGAAACTTACATCAATTTCACTATTGCAAAAGAAAATCTATCAAAAACGTACACACTTCACAGAAAAAAAGCAAAAGTTATCTTTAGAAATGACCCGAATATTCTGAATAAATTGGCATTAACTGGAAGTTTACCAACATCATATATTAAATGGTTGGAAGTTGTAAAGAAATTTTACAGCGTTGCAATTGGAAACACTGCAATTGAAACTAAATTATTAAGATTAAAGGTTACATCGACAGATTTACAAAATGCAGTTGCAGAAATAGCAGCATTAACATCAGCCAGAGCCGAGTATTTAAGAGAAAAAGGAGAAAGTCAAAATTCAACTAAGTCAAAAGACAAAGCATTCGGAGAAATTGACGACTGGATGAGCGAATTTTATGCAGTTGCAAAGATTGCATTAGAAGACAAACCACAACTTTTAGAATCGTTAGGCAAATTTGTAAGAAGTTAGTAAACCAAAAGTAAGCACATTGGCAAACTCGCACGAGCCACGCTCCGCCAAAAGTTTGCCAAAGAGCTTACAGCATTCAACAAACAGAATAATTGTGCCACCAACGATAAAAAAGGCCAGTGTACAACACCGCATATAGCAAATTGCTTAATTGTGTTAAATAGGAAAATTAAAGTACCTTTAAACTAATATTAAACAGTGGAAAATTTCGGTTTCAAACCCGCAACTTGCCATATTCAAACTCGTTGGCTGTCATTTAATCAGAAAAATTGAAATATGAAAAAACATTTAATAATTTGTTGTTTAATTTTGACAAATACTCTTGCTCTTTGTCAAAACACGAATCCTGAATTTATTAAATATGTTTCTTTTCTTGAAACACAGAACACAAGTGCAAAAGACTATATAATTAACTTATGGAAAAAATATGACATCGTTATTTTATCTGAAAGATTTCACGGAGAAATGACTCAATATGACTTGATATATGATGTTATAAGTTCAGATTATTTCAAAAAAAATGGCGGAAATATTTTTACAGAAATAGGTTCGATTAGTAAGCAACAAGCTGTGTTAGATTTTACTAAAACTCATTTTACAGATTCTAAAGAAAAAGAAAAACAACTTCTTAATCTTTACAGAAAAATTCAATGGAATGGATGGAGTGCTGCTAATTTCTATTATTTTATAGACAAAATAAATATGCTTAATTTTTCATTGCCAGCAGATCAAAAAATAAATTTATTTGTTTCAGACGTTAAAGACCCTTCTATCGAGAATCTTTCCAGTAAAGAAAATTTTTTAACCTATTTTAATGGAATTTACAAACATAGAGATAGCGTAATGGCAGCAAACATTATTCATGTTTATGATAGTATAAACCTAAACTCTTCACGAAAAAAAAGTTTAGTAATTATGAATACAAGACATGCTTTCTCAAAAACTTTTTTTGAAAACGATGATAAAAATGTTGGACATAAATTAATTGACACTTATAAAAATAGAGTTGCAAATGTGTATTTAAATGGATTAGCTCCAACTTTAAAAGTGATCGAATCAGATAAAAATGAAACTTATAAAGACTATGTACATCGACCTATTCAGAGTGGAAAATGGGATGCGTCCTTTGAAGTTGTAAACAAAGAGAGTTTAGGTTTTGACTTTAAAAATAATCCTTTTGGAAATGATTTCTTTGACATTTTCCCTTATGTCAAACATAATTATAAATACCAAGATATATTTACAGGATTTGTATTTTATTTACCATTAAAAAGACATTATGAAGCATGGGGAATTCCTAATTATATAGATGATGATTTCATAGATGAATTTTATAACCAACAAAAATTCTTTTCAGAAGCAATAGGAAACGGAGAAGTTATAAAAGAAAACTTAAAAGAAGATTATGATTATTATGAATCAAAATATGATGATTATGATATTATAATTGAACAAGTTAATAAGTGGCTGGACAAATAATAAACGTCAGCCAACACCTCATAAAATTTATGCTTACATTTAAACTAAATAACGAACCGACAAACATTCAATAATAATATTGCTTCGGCGGAAAAATCTCCGATTTTTAAGCCGCACAAATCTTATAAAAACACGTTGGGCACTATTACGGAAAAAAATTAAATGAAAGAGAAAAAAGTAAAACATATAGCGAAATATATCTTAATTGGAATTTCAATTTTAGTTGTATTTAGCTTTTTTAATAGTTTTCGAGAATTATTCTACTTACACCAATTTGAGAACCGAATAGAAGACGAAAATATTGACCCAACAACTGGAGAAGAATATTCAACTGAAAGAAAACTTGACTATTTTTATAAACCGAGAATACGTAGATTAATTGTGAACTGGAAAAAACGGTCAAATTGAC
>DPCK01000062.1 GCA_003516285.1 Lutibacter sp.
CCAAAGAAATTGCATTGGTGATGACTTACGGTGGCACTACCAAAGATCCTTGGGGAAACACAAAAGCCGGATTAAAAGTTACTGGCGTGATCAACAGAACCGATTTTGGCCTAAAATACAACTCAGTTTTGGAAGCTGGAAGTCTTATGATTGGTGAAGAAGTGGCCATTACGGCCAAAGTGGAATTGGCAAAAATTTAATTACATTTTTAATTGGATCGTGTGAAATTCGATTGAACTCATCCTGCATTTTTAATTGAAGCTAAAAATAGGGATTTTTGTTTCAGATGTAACTTTTTTTTTGCGCTGCGTAGCATTTGCTACGGAGTAAGAAAAAAGTGAAATATCGGGTAAAAAGGCCATTTTGCAGCCAATTAGAAAAAGTCAAGATGAGTTCATCATTTAATCCATTGATTTTCACACGTTCTTTTTTGTACTTTTACCTAAATTTTACTGACTATGAAAATTCAGGACGAAATAAAAAGCAAATTTAACAATGAGTACCAGAAAGCTAGGATAAACATCCATTTTACCAACAATTATCTTTCTGAACAATTGATTGAAATACTCAAGCCGCTCGATTTATCGCCTACACAATTTAATGTGCTTCGCATTTTAAGGGGACAACATCCTGAAGCTTCAAGCATTGGTTTGCTGAAAGAAAGGATGCTCGACAAAAACTCGGACATCAGCAGGGTTGTGGACAGAATGCTGACCAAAAAACTGGTTATCAGAAAAGAATGCAAGCAGGACAGAAGGCAAAAAGACATTCAAATTACAGCACTTGGTTTGGATTTCTTGGCAAAAATTGATGTACAGGAAAAGGAACTCGATCAAAAAATGCAGCATTTAACACTTGATGAGGTGATGCAACTTAATAATTTACTTGATAAAATTAGGGATTGAATCATTGACGTTTTACGATTGACGATTTGTAGATGCCTAAATAACGTTGACCGAATTTGAAATTTTTAATTCTAAAATCGTAAATAGATTTGCGTTAGGGGTTGCAGGGAAAAACCTTTTTGAGCTTTTTCAGCGAAAAAAGTTTGGAACGAAAAACCCGACCCGCCAGCTGGCGGGGAACGCCCAACAGACAATTTACATTAATTGACTAATATTTCCAACTTTTTAACTTCCCAAACTTTAGCGCCTGGTTGCCCGTAAATTCTAATTGGCAAATCGTGTAATTAGCCATATATTTGCACCTCAAAATTTTAGTGATGACTTTTTTAGAAGAAATACAACGCAGACGCACCTTTGGAATTATATCGCATCCTGATGCAGGTAAAACCACCTTAACCGAGAAATTATTGCTGTTTGGGGGCGCCATACAAGAGGCCGGAGCCGTTAAAAGCAACAAGATTAAGAAAGGTGCAACTTCCGATTTTATGGAAATTGAACGCCAAAGGGGAATTTCTGTGGCCACATCTGTATTGGCTTTTAATTATAAAGGCAAAAAAATAAATATTTTGGACACGCCAGGCCACAAGGATTTTGCTGAAGACACTTTTAGGACATTGACCGCTGTTGACAGCGTAATTGTGGTGATTGATGTGGCAAAAGGGGTTGAAGAACAAACCGAAAAACTGGTGGAAGTGTGCCGAATGCGCAAAATTCCCATCATTGTTTTTATCAATAAGATGGACCGCGAGGGAAAAGATGCTTTCGATTTGCTGGATGAAGTGGAGCAAAAACTGGGGCTGACAGTTACGCCTTTGAGTTTCCCGATTGGAATGGGCTACGATTTTAAAGGCATTTACAATATTTATGAAAAGAAATTAAACCTTTTTTCGGGTGACAACAAGCAAACCGTTTCAAAAGGCATTGAATTTAACGATATTTCTACGCCGGAACTGGATGAAATTATTGGCAAAAAATCGGCAAATACCCTGCGTGATGAACTGGAAATTTTAAGGGAAGTGTATCCCGATTTTGACAAAAAAGCCTATTTAAACAGCGAATTACAACCTGTGTTTTTTGGATCAGCTTTAAACAATTTTGGGGTGAAGGAACTGCTGGACTGTTTTATTGAAATTGCGCCATCGCCACAGCCAAAAATGTCCGATATCCGTTTGGTGGATTCGAAGGAAGAAACGCTTACCGGATTTGTGTTTAAAATTCACGCCAATATGGATCCGAATCACCGGAACCGACTGGCTTTCGTTAAAATTGTATCGGGCACTTTCAAAAGAAATGCACCCTATTTACACGTGCGGTTGAATAAAAAATTCAAGTTTTCGAGTCCGAATGCCTTTTTTGCCGAAAAAAAAGAGATTGTTGAAGAATCTTTTCCGGGCGACATTGTCGGATTGCCGGACACCGGGAACTTTAAAATCGGCGATACACTTACCGAAGGCGAAGTGCTGAACTTTAAAGGCGTTCCTAGTTTCTCTCCAGAACATTTCCGTTACGTTAACAATGCCGATCCTTTGAAATCGAAACAATTATTTAAAGGATTGGACCAGTTGATGGATGAAGGCGTTGCGCAGTTATTCACCTTGGAATTGAACGGCCGAAAAGTGATAGGTACGGTTGGCGCGCTGCAATATGAAGTGATCCAATACCGTTTGGAACATGAATACGGCGCCAAATGCAGTTACGAAAATTTACACGTGCACAAAGCTTGCTGGGTGGATCCAAAAGAACCGAAAAGCGAGGAATTCAAAGATTTCAAACGCGTAAAGCAACGTTATCTGGCATACGACAAACAAGGGCAACTGGTGTTTTTGGCCGACTCTGCATTTTCTATACAAATGACACAGGAAAAATATCCAAATGTTAAGTTGCACTTTACCAGTGAATTTTAACTAAAGTTAATTGTTATACTTTATTGGTTTTTGGTTGCAGACTTGACATATCAACATATCAACATATAACATAATTTAAGTTCCCCTGAAGAATAAAATGGTGCTGATGGTTTTGATGACAATTTTTAAATCCATCAATAAATTTCGCTCTTTGATGTAATACAGATCGTACATTAATTTTTTATGCTGGTCATCAACCGAATGCGCATAAGGATACATCACTTGCGCCCAGCCCGTCAAACCCGGTTTTACCACGTGACGAATGGCATAAAAAGGAAGTTCTTTTTCCAATAATTCCACAAATTCAGGTCGTTCAGGCCGCGGACCAATCAAACTCATATCTCCTTTTAAGACATTAATAAACTGAGGTATTTCATCGAGTCTTGTTTTTCTGAGAATTCTGCCAAAAACCGTTACCCTACTGTCATTAATTTGTGCCCATTCAGCTCCGTTTTCCTCAGCATTTTCAACCATTGTTCGAAATTTAATGATATTGAATTTCTTTCCTTTTTTACCTATTCTTTTTTGGATGTATAACAACTTGCCTTTATTTGCAAACATATTTCCCACAAATACAAAAGGAATCAACAATATGAAAAACACAATACCAATAAGTGAAAAAAATATATCTGAAACACGCCTGAATGCCAGATATAAATTGTTTTGGTGGCTTTTGCTGAAGGTAAAATAATTATAAAAATCGTTGGTCAATTTTGTTTCGGAGATGCGATGAGTTTCTTCTTCAATAAAATTATCGGCACTTCTGATTGCCATTCCTTTTTCAAACAACAAAATAAGCTGTTTGTTCAATTCAGGGGTTATAAATTGTAAGTTATTTGAAGAAATTACGATTTCATTGATGCCTTCTTCTTTTACGATCTTTTCCAAGTTCACCTCAGAAACAGCAATATATAACTGCTGCATATTGTTGGCCATTGCTGCATTTGACACATACGCCACAATGCGGTTTGATTCCTTATTTTGTATCGTGGCAACCAATCCATCCAATTGGCTGTCTTCAGCAATCAACAATATGTTTTTTAAAAAACGTGGAGAAAAAATCAAGTGTATGTAAAATAATCTATTCAGAAGAATTGATAAAAGGATAGTCAGTGTAAAATATGCCAATTGCAGTCTGTTCGATGGTAATTGCGGAGAAATTACAGGGGTAAAAACATAAAAAATGGTAACAAAAGATACCGTAATTACAGCACTTCTTAAGGTTAAATATTTATCGCTCGCAACCTTTAAATCGTACATTTCAAAAATTTCCCCAAATACCAACAAATAAATGATTAAAGTTGAAATCCATAAAGCGGAGTTTGGACCGGAAAAATCAAAATAGTTAAAATTGAAAAAAACATTGAGCATATATAAGCCCAACACGGTAAATCCAATATCAAGAACGCGCAGAAAAAGTCGGCGCTCAGAGATATTGAAATAAAAATTATCAGCGTGCATTGGTAATCAGTTTTTTTATTTTCACTTTAGTAGTCAAAGTTAGGCTAAATTATTAACAAATTTCTAACGTTTATTTTGAAAGATAATTGTTTTTCTGTTGAATTTTTGATGTACGATTTTTCGATTTTTGATGTACGATTTTTCGATGCTTTAATCAAATGTTAATCAAAATAAAATTGCGCTTTGCATATTTTCTTTGCGTTTTGTTGCAATTAAATAAATTTCAATTGAATTGATTTTTATGATTTTTTACCATTTTTGTCCAAATAAATTTTCAAAACAAACCCCATCAGGTCGACCTGCTTGTCAAGTCCCATTTAGATTGAGATTGATTAGTTGTCATAAAATTTTTATCGGACAACATTGTTTTAATATTTACCATTTAAACAATTAACTTTTAACTTTTACCTATCTTTGCGCCCATAATTTTTTATAATGAGATTACATCGAAATTTAGTATTTACGGTTATTGACTCTGTAAAGTCGATATTCAATGAAGGGGAATATGCTGACAAAGCGGTTGAAAAAGCATTAAAACGCGATGCCCGCTGGGGCGCTAGGGATCGTAAGTTTGTTGCGGAAACCATTTATGAAATGGTGCGCTGGAAACGTTTGTACAATGAAATTGCAGGAACAAAGGAACATTATACCACTGAAAATGTCTGGAAAAACTTTTCTGTATGGGCCATTTTAAAAGGAATTAAATTACCAGAATGGAATCAGCTGCAAGGCGTTCCCGAAAGAAGGATCAAAGGAAAGTTCGATGAACTTCAAAAAGTCCGCGTTTTTAAGGAATCTATCCCAGACTGGCTGGACGAAATGGGCGTGAAAGAATTAGGCGAAGCGCAATGGACAAAAGAAATTCATCAATTGAATGAGCAGGCAGATGTTATTTTGCGTGCTAATACGCTAAAAACCACCAAAGCCAATCTTCAAAAGAAATTGATGGATGAAGGCATTGAAA
>DPCK01000046.1 GCA_003516285.1 Lutibacter sp.
GGGTGTAAAGTGGTGATAAAATAGGCTGCAAAAGCACCAATTATAAACAAAATGATCGTTGGGGCATTCCATTTTTCAATTTGCTTACCAACAAATAAAATACTTGCCAAAACCAATCCAAAAAAGAAAGACCAGACTAAAATCGGCTTGTTTTCCAACAACCAGGAAATAAGTTTTGCCAAGGAAATAATGCTGATAAAAATACCCGACAATAAAGCCAACAAAAAATTACCGTTTATGGCTTTCCAGGCGGCCTTAAAACCTTCCTTTTTCAACAATTTTATATTGGCAATGTTGATGCCGCTGATAGAGGACAGCAATTCTTCATAAATACCGGAAATAAAAGCAATAGTTCCGCCAGAAACACCTGGAACCACATCGGCTGCTCCCATAGCAACACCTTTTAGTGAAATGATGAAGTAATCAATAAATTTTCTTTGTTGCATTTGACGCTAAAGGTTATTGAGCAAATGTAACATTTTATCCTGAAACGAGCATTTCAAATTTTGAAACATAAAGAAATAATTAATGGCGAACTTACCTGCCGGCAGACTGGCAGTCAGCAGCTGTTACCACGATATAAAAATAAAATTTAAACAATTGAAACGAGCCATAACAAATTTTGATACACACAGAAATGATTAATGGCGAACAGCAGCTGTACCAACAAAAAATAAAATATAAACAGATGAAATTTATTTGAATTGCGCTATTATATCCTTAACTTTTTGAAGTTTATAAACTTCGGGAAATAGTTCTTTAATGATAGAATGATACTCAAAATCTATGGCCAGTGCGTCTTTTAAATGCATCGCTCCTTTTTGGTAATTATTAAATTTAAAATACAAGCTTGCGAGCCTGTATTCTATTTCCGCAAAATCGTCAAAATACAATTTGGCTTTTAACAAATTCGTCAAGGCATCTTCATATTCTCCTAAAAAACACAATACATCACTCAACCCAACCCAAATCACCAAATCCAAATCTTGCAATAAAATACATTGTTGAAATGCAACAACCGCTTCTTCAAAATAGTTAAGTTTTAAAGTAATTTCAGCATATTTGCGCCAATATATTGAATTTGACTCATCAATTTCAATGGCTTTATTCACATAAAATAAGGCCTTGTCATATTTTTTCCCTTTGATGTGCAGATTGGCAATGGCAATCCAGCCTTTGTCCAAAAGCGGATCTTCCTGCACTGATTTTTTATAATATTTTAAGGCTAAAGTCAATTTTTTTAATTTTTCGTAACATTCACCAATCCTAAAAAAAACGAAGGAAGTTGGATCATCAAATTTTATGGTAATCTTGTAATTTTCTATGGCTTCTTCAAAACGGTCAAGTTCTTCCAATGTTTTGGCCTTTTCAAGATAAGCACCCACAAAATATTCATCAATCAATACGGCAAAATCAAAAGCGCGCAACGCTTCACTATAATTTTCCACAATAAAATATTGTCGGCCCAATTGGTGCCAAGCAATTTCGTTGTAAGGATCTTTATTGATGTAATTGTTTAAATATTCAGTCGCCTCTAAATGCTTATTTTGCATATCAAAGCAATAAATAACATTATATAGTGCGGAAAAATCTTCAACATCGGCTTCCAAACATTTTGAAAAATTCAACAAAGCTTCATCAAAATCATCCAAATACAAATTTTCCATTCCAATCAAATTGTAAATATCAGCTTCATCATCTGTATATTTCAAGGCTATTTTCAGCAAGGAAATTGCTTTAAAATGATTGTCCTTTTTTGAGAAAATACTTGCCTGCTGCACATAAATTTCATCATTGGCAGGTTCTATGGCCTGTAATTCTTTTAACAAGGCCGTGGCTTTTTCGTATTCTTCGTCGAAAATCATTAATTCGGCCTGCAATAACTTTAACATCACAGAATTTGGGTGTTGCTTTAGCCCTAAATTGATTGCTTTTTTCGCCAAAGAATTTTTGCCTGAATCCAAATAATAATGCACAATTTCTTCGAACTCAATCGAGTCGAAAAAATAAACACTGTTCGTTTTTAGCATAGATTCGAACCTTGATAGCGATATGTTATTTTCTTTTGGGGTTAAATCCATTATAAAAATTGCCTAATTATTGCTACAATAAAATTACGGGAACAAAGTAAGATATTAAAAATAACTTATAATTGTTTTTAACAAATTAATTAACAAAATGCTTTATATTTGTATTCCAAACAATGTTTGGTACATTATGAGTAAAAAAATACTGCTTAGCTCAAAAGAAATTCACATCATTTTACATAGGTTGGCTTGTCAACTCATTGAAAATCACACCAATTTTGAAAATACCGTTTTGATAGGCATTCAGCCAAGAGGAACCTATTTGGCTGAACGTTTGGTTTCTATTTTAGAGAATGAATACCACATTCCAAACGTGAAATTGGGCTTGTTGGACATCACTTTTTACCGAGATGATTTTAGGCGCAGGGAAACGCCATCGGAAGCAAATAAAACCAATATCAATTTTATTGTGGAAGATAAAAAAGTAGTTTTTATAGACGATGTGCTTTTTTCAGGAAGAAGTATCCGTGCCGCACTAACTGCCATTCAATCGTTTGGAAGACCTTCAGAAATAGAACTTTTAGTATTGATCGACAGAAGATTCAGCCGTCATTTACCCATTCAGCCAAATTACAGAGGAAGTCAGGTCGATGTTTTTGACGAAGAAAAAGTAACCGTTCACTGGCAAGAAAAAGATGGTAAAGATGCAGTATATATTGTAAATAAATAATTCACTATGAGTCAGTTAAGCGTAGAACACCTTTTAGGAATAAAACATATAAACAAGGCTGATATCGATTTAATTTTTAAAACAGCCGACCATTTTAAGGAAGTGATTAACAGGCCCATTAAAAAGGTGCCTTCGCTTCGCGACATCACCATTGCAAACCTGTTTTTTGAAAACAGCACAAGAACAAGACTGTCCTTTGAACTGGCAGAAAAAAGATTGTCTGCCGATGTGGTTAACTTTTCGGCAAGCCAGTCTTCTGTCACAAAAGGAGAAACCCTTATTGATACCGCCAACAATATTTTATCGATGAAAGTTGATATTATTGTGATGCGGCATCCTGCTGTTGGCGCTTGTGATTTTTTATCGCAACACGTTAACGCAAAAATTGTAAATGCCGGCGATGGAACGCACGAACACCCAACTCAGGCATTGTTGGACTCGTTTTCCATCCGTGAAAAATTAGGAAGCGTTGAAGGCAAAAAAGTTGTGATTGTGGGCGATGTGTTGCATTCCCGAGTGGCACTTTCAAATATTTACGCGCTAAAATTACAAGGAGCTGAAGTAAAAGTTTGCGGACCAAAAACGCTCATCCCAAAATATATTGAAAGTTTGGGCGTAAGTGTTGAATTTGACATTAAAAAAGCGTTGGAATGGTGCGATGTTGCCAATGTGTTGCGCGTACAAAACGAGCGAATGGACATTAATTATTTTCCTTCAACCAGAGAATATACGCAACTTTTCGGTATCAATAAACCGCTACTCGACTCATTAAGCAAGAAAATTTTAATTATGCATCCGGGACCAATCAACAGAGGTGTGGAATTGACAAGCGATGTTGCCGACTCCGCTGACCAGTCCATTATCTTAAACCAGGTGGAAAATGGCGTGGCCATTCGTATGGCAGTTATTTATTTATTGGCGCAACAAATTGAAAGAAATTAATGATGATTGTCACTAAAACTGAAACATATACGCACATTAAATCCACGCAAATTTCAGTGCGCCAGTTCTTTGCTGAATTTAAAGAACTTTACAAAGATTTTAAAGGAGAACACCTTATTATTGATTTTTCTGACAAAATTAACATAGAAATTAAAGAAATTTTATTATTTTTGAAGTTAAGTGTGCAATACAGAAAAAATGGAACAAGTTTTGTACTAGTTTGTGAGGGTATATCAATAGATGATTTACCNNGAAATGGATGCCATTGAACGGGATTTAGGATTTTAAAACCAATTGGCTTATTGATGAAAAAACTACTTTTAATCACTTTTTTACTGTTTTTCTCATTTACTTTTGCGCAACAATCCGAGAAAAACAATGTGGATCCGAGCAAAAATATGCCGCAGATAACACTTCTGTCTGTTTCTGCATACCCAAATCCGTTTATTTCAGACACCAATATCAATTTTAGATCTGTAAAAGCGCAAACCATTGTGTTTTCAGTAAAAAATTTATTGGGAACAACGGTGTATGAGGAACAAATAAATGCCGCTTCAGGCAATAATACCGTTGCTTTCAACCGAAATAATTTAACCAAAGGGATGTACATTTATTCTTTGCAAACCGATGTTGAGATTGTCTCCAAAAGATTGATTATTAAATGAGTTTGAAACTCACGATCTTAGGATGCCATTCTGCCACACCGCGCGTAAATGCCCACCCAACAGCACAATTTTTAGAAATTAAAAACCATCACTTTTTAATCGACTGCGGCGAAGGCACCCAAGTGCAATTGCGCAAATATGGCGTAAAATTTTCCAAAATAAAACACATTTTCATTTCCCATCTGCACGGCGATCATTTTTACGGTTTGGTGGGATTAATTTCAACGTTCAGGTTGTTGAACCGCGAAGCTGAATTGCATATTTATGGGCCTAATGGCTTGAAAGAAATTATTACGCTGCAGTTAAAACTTTCCAATTCCTGGACACAATATCCCTTGCTTTTTCACGAGTTAAACGCAACCGAAAGTGAGCTTGTTTTTGAAGACGCCACGGTTGAAGTGCATACAATTCCTTTAGATCACCGGATTTACACAAACGGCTTTTTATTCAAGGAAAAACTGGGGGAACGCAAATTAAATGCAAAGGCCATCGCAAAATTCAAAGAAATTGAAATATGCGATTATCAAAACCTAAAAAACGGCAGAGATTTTATTTTGCAAAACGGACAAGTCCTAAAAAACGAAATGCTCACTTTTGATCCCGCTTTGCCCCTGTCTTATGCTTTTTGTAGTGACACCGCTTATTATCCCGAAATTGTGCCTTTAATTAAAAACGCCACCTGCCTTTACCACGAAGCCACTTTTTTGAAAGACAAGGAAGCACTTTGTGTCACCACAAAACATTCTACCGCAGCGCAAGCCGCCCAAATAGCGCAACTGGCAAATGTGAACCAATTAATTATTGGGCATTACAGCGGCCGCTACCAAAACAAAGAGGACTTTAAAATTGAAGCCCAGGCATTTTTTGAAAATACCCATTTGTCTTTGGAAGGAAAAGTTTTTGAAATTAATAATACCCTCATTGATTATTAATTCCCTTTAATTTCAGGCTAAAATATATTGATGAAGACTATTTAGTTTTCAAACTAACACATAATTAATAATACATTTGCATAAAATCGCGCCTAAATCAAATCAGATAAACCTTTTTAAATGATTTAATTATCGCTATATTTGAATTACTGCTAAAAATATTTCAATTTCTTTTCGTATCATAAATATTTAAGATTAAACTGTCTTAGCCATATTTATATGCATATTGAAAAAAGTGAATATTTACCCACAATTATTCAAAGCATGGCCAAAAAACCAACCTACAAAGAATTAGAAAATCAACTGAAAGAATTAAAAGAAGGCAGCGAAGAAATCTTTAAACAGCTCCTTAAAAAATCTTTTGATATGATAGTGCTTCTAGATTCTAATGGAATTCAGCACTATGTCAGTGAATCTTGTGAAAATATTTTAGGTTTCCGACCTGAAGAGTTGACAGATATTCCGGTGATTGAAAAAATGATTCATCCTGATGATCAGGAAAAAACAATGTTGGCCTTTCAGGATATTCTTGAAAATTCAGCAAATGGCGGCACACAATACAGACATCTTCATAAAAATGGAAGCTGGGTGTATCTTGAAGCCTTCGGAACAAATCAAATCGACAATCCTTTGATAAAATCAGTGATTCTGAATGTTCGTGATATCACGGAACGCAAAAAAACAGAACAACTCTTAAAAGATAATGAAACTCGTTTAAAAGAACTCAACGCCACAAAAGATCGAATTTTCTCCATCATTGCCCACGATTTAAAAAGTCCGTTCAACAGTATTTTTGGATTCAGCAATATTTTGGCAGATAAAATTCAGAAAAATAATTATCACGAAATTGAAAAATATGCAGCTATCATTCAAAGTTCTTCGAAGAAAACGATTGATTTACTCACCAGCCTTATAGAATGGTCTCGTTCCCAGACAGGAAGAAATAAATTTAATCCTGAATATGTTGAATTGGAACCCATCATCAATGAAGTAATCGAATTATTTAAAGATTCCGCATCACAAAAATCGATTGCCATTTTTAAAGATTTACCCCAAAATACTCCTGTTTTAGCGGATAAGGCGATGATTGGCTGTGTTTTAAGAAACCTTTTGTCTAACGCCCTAAAATTTACGCATCCAGGCGGAGAAATTAGCATTGGGGTAAAACAATATGAAACCGAAATACAGGTTTCTATAGCCGATAATGGCGTAGGAATGAATAAAGAGGCCATCAATAATTTATTCCAAATTGAAAAAAGTTACTCTACTTTGGGCACACAGCAGGAAGTTGGGACTGGATTGGGATTGTTGCTCTGCAA
Source organism: Lutibacter sp. (assembly GCA_003516285.1). Classification (GTDB taxonomy): domain Bacteria; phylum Bacteroidota; class Bacteroidia; order Flavobacteriales; family Flavobacteriaceae; genus Lutibacter. The sequence goes on from DPCK01000046.1 coordinate 6,616, forward strand.
AGAGTTTATAGAAATGCACAACGGTAAAATATGGGTTGCATCGGAATTGGATAATGGCAGCGTCTTTAATTTTACCTTGCCGCTTAAGTAGTTCAATCGAGTATATTCCTTTTCATAATACCAAAAACTACAACACATAAAAAAACCTCCCAAGAAAAAGGGAGGTTTTTAATATTTTGGAATTTATTCTCTACAAATTATCAGTAAGTGTGTAAGTAACAGTCAATGGTACTGCGTCAAGAAATCTTAAAGCAGCATAGTTAGGTGTATCAGTGTCTGCAAAATTAAGTTTGTAAGTTAAGTTACGTCCTTTGGATGATCCATTTCCACTGTAAGTGCTTCCAATTCCTGTAACAATATCTTGTTCAGCAGTTGATAAAGTAAGCTCTCCTGAAGCTGTTCCCAAAGTTCCCGCACCGCCTGTTGAAAGTTCAGATGCAACCACTGTTAATTTTAATCCATTTGGCACATCGTCAGACAGTGCAACAAATATTTTTCTAGAAAAATTTCCTTTTACAATTGAAGAATAGTTCATCCAAATAGAAGAGTCAGTTGCATTATCAAAATTCATTGCGTCACCAGCAACTGTTGGTGCAGTTCCATTCAAAGTAATTTCTGTTGTTCCTGATGCAACTTTAAGATCCAACAAGGCAACTTCTGGAATATTGATATTTACTAAATGAGAAGCTGATACTGGGCCTGCAGGTACAACTTGAGCAAAAGTAGCATTGGCAGATAAAACGATGACAGCGGCGAAAAATAATTTTGTTAGTTTCATTAGGGTTTGTTTTTTTTGTTGTTATTATTATATATTTTTTGTTTCTAATTATTTCTTTTTGATGGTACAAATATAGGTTGACATTAAAACACGTACTGCGAAAAATAGGCAGATAAACCTTAAGTGTCGGTGAACGGTAGGTTTCTTTAGATGAATACATTTAACGGGAGAAGTTAAAGGTGGAATGTAGGAAGTTAAGTATTGAATATTTAAAGATTTGAGGACCGAAGTTAAACGAATCAAATTACCCCTTTGAGAACCTGTGCTGAGCGCAATGTCATTAAGTTAAGGAAATATTTGTCATTCCGACAAAGGAGGAATCGCAACAAATGAGCACGTATGATGAGATTCCTCGTACCTACGGAATGACAAAAATAATGAATAAATGTCTTAACTTAATGACATTGATGCAGAGCGTGGTTGCTGAGCTAAGGCGAAGTCACGTTGAAGAGCAACGCATCAACTTATCAACGTTTTACCAATAAAAAAACACCACCCTAAAAATTATCATTAAGAATAGTGTCTTTTTCTATTTGAGAATATAAAATGTATTAATTGTCGGTTAGCGTGTAGTTGATCACCAAGGTATTGCTTTGGTCGAAATCCAATTTGGCATAAGTGTTTGGTTCATCGCTCAGTTTTAGAGTATATTGCACATTGTTGCCTTTATTGGCACCTGCACCCGTATAAGCGCTTCCGATATCGGTAATAATGGTAAGCGGATTTTCGGTAAGCTCTTGTGTGGTACTGATCGGTTTTCCCATTTCTCCGGCACCGGCGCCCATATCTTTCGCCACTTTAACGTAAAGTTTTACGCCGTCAGGAATGCTGCCTTCAGAAATGCGAATGCTGATATCACGCCCTGGTTGTGATGGAGAACCTATAATGGAAGAATAGTTGATCCAAACGCTGTTGTTTGCGTCTTCAAAGTTTAATGGATCTCCTGCTTCTATAACGCTGCTGTTTCCCAATGAAACGGCTGAGTTTGAATAAACGTTGATTAAGGCAACTTCCGGTATCTGTAAATTTATTTTGTGGCTGCCGACGTTCTCTTGGGCCCATAAATTGCCAAACACTAATAAAAATAAGAACAGGGCTATATTTTTGTAGGTTGTGGTCATTTTTTTGGCTTAAGAGGTATTGCTTTTATTTTTTTTGTGACTAAAAAGTTAATTGTTCTATCTAGATTTATTCTAAAGTTACAAACAAAAAATCATTAATCAATGAAAAAAACAAACTATTTTACCATTTGTTGTAAAAAATATACCATTTGTTGTTTCTTACATACCATTTATATTTTATTACAACGTTTTTTCAGTAGATGAAAAATGGTTAAAAGCTCGAAAAATAGCTTTTATTTACTTAAAGTTACGTGTTTATTTTGAGAAATTTGTGGAAAGTTTGAAAAAAATATGTCCATTTACAAAAAAAGCAAAAGAAATCTTGCCAAACTATTTGATAATAAGGAACTCATTTAAACTTTTTTCT
>DPCK01000151.1 GCA_003516285.1 Lutibacter sp.
TTAAATATTCAAAATTTTCTTTAGAGCCAACGCCATATCCGCCAGAAACAATGATTGGAGCATCTTTTAAATTCACCCCTGATTTTTTAATATGACGTTCAATTATTTTTACAACAAAATCTTCCTCTTTTAAAATTGAATTTACATCAATTTCAACAACCTCAGTACTGTAGTTTTCATCAAAAATTTCCTTTTTCATGACACCTTCACGCACAGTTGCCATTTGAGGATGCATATCCCAATTGATAATATTTGCCATAATACTTCCTCCAAAAGCTGGTCGAATGGCGTAGAGCAAATCTTTGTATTCTATCTTCTCCTTTTTCACAAAATGATCACCAATATCTAAAATAGTACAATCGGCTGTTAATCCGCAATTTAATTGTGATGCCAATCTTGGCGCTAAATCTCTTCCAACTGAAGTTGCTCCAAACAATACAATTTGAGGATCTTCTTCTTTTAATATTTTAGTTGCCAGTGCGGCGTGGGGCAATGTTCTGTATGGTTCTAGCCTCATACTGTTTCCTACAAATAATTTGTCCACACCATAAGGTGCAATTTGAATTTCTATTCCGTTTAAACCTGATCCGAAAATCATAGCATCTAATGGACATCCCAATTTTTGGGCTAAACGCTTTCCTGCGGATAATAATTCCAAGCTTATATCTGCTACTTTTTGATTTTCAACTTCACAATATACCATGACACTTTTCATAATTAATACTTTTAAGTTTTTATAAATTACCCAATGGTATGATGTTCAATTAATTCTTTAATCATCATTTCAATATCAGCATCCGAATCACTTAAAATTTTAGATTCATTTGCCGTAAAAACGATACTCTCAACACTTTTGACTTTTGTAGGCGAGCCTGATAATCCGATTTTTTCCAAATCTGCTCCGATATCTTCAACGCTCCATTCGGGAATGGTTAAATAAGCTCTTTTTTCATGTAAGGACAATATTAAATCATCGGCAGTTCTTAGCTCAGTTTTGGTTCTGGCGTATTTGTATTGCATAACCTTTTTGGCTTTTCTTGATCTGCAGGCTTGTGAAGATCCATGAACAGTCATTAAGCAGGGATAAGGAGAAGACACAATTTCAATACCTTTGTCTAAACGTCTTCTGGCTATGATTTCATGCTCATTAATTTCAATAATTTCCTCAACATAAGTAACTTGCGGAATTTTCAATTTATCTGCGCATTGTGGCCCAACCTGGGCTGTATCTCCATCAATTGCTTGCCTCCCGCCCAAGATTAAATCGTAAGGCGCAAGTTTATTAATCCCTTTTACAAGTGTATAACTGGTTGCTAAAGTATCTGCGCCTCCAAATCTTCTGTCGGAAATCATAACACCATAATCAGCACCACGATAATAACCTTCTCTAATAATGTCTGCCGCCTTTTGCGGTCCCATGGTTAGCACCGTAATTGTGGTTCCCGGTACCCTGTCTTTTATATTTAATGCAAGTTCCAACGCATGTAAATCATCAGGGTTGAACACCGTTGCAAGTTTTCCTCTATTAACGGTACCATCAGGCTTCATAGCATCTGGGCCAACATGTCTGGTATCCGGCACTTGCTTGGCCAGTACTACAATTTTAAGTGGTCTCATAGTATAATATTATGTTGTATTATTTTTAAGTTTATAAAATTATAGTAATTAATTTGCCCAAACCATGATAATACTCATACTTCTTAATTTATTTAGAATACCATTATTAAAACAAAAAAAGCGGTGATTTTAAAATCACCGCTTTTTTAATATTTAAAGTATAAAATACTATTTTTTGTCTTGCTTTTTAGACGCCTCAGCATCTTTTTCAGGTTCTGGTTGATAATCTTTCATGAAATCTTCCATAATTGCGGTACTTACACCCATATTAGAGAAACCTCCATCGTGAAATAAATTTTGAAGTGTCACTTTCTTGGTAAGATCTGAAAATAAACTTATGGTATAATCTGCACATTCTAAAGCAGTTGCGTTTCCAAGTGGCGACATTTTTTCTGCATACGCAATAAATCCGTCGAAACCTTTAACACCGCTGCCGGCAGTAGTTGGCGTTGGAGATTGGGAAATTGTGTTCACCCTTACTTTTTTATCTCTTCCAAAGAAATAGCCAAAACTACGTGCAACCGATTCTAAATATGCCTTATTGTCTGCCATATCATTGTAATCGGGAAAAACGCGTTGCGCCGCCATATAAGATAAAGCCACAATACTTCCCCATTCATTCATTGCATCTCTTTGATATAACACACTCATCAATCTGTGAAAAGATAGCGCAGAAACATCAAAACCTGTTTTTGTAAAATTATAATCTTGATGTGTATAGTGATTTCCTCTGCGAACATTAACCGACATACCAATGGAATGCAAAACAAAATCAATTTTTCCACCTAATATTTTCATGGCACCATCCACCAAATCTTCAAGATCCATAATTGATGTGGCATCAGCTGCAATTATTTCTGAACCTGTTTTTTCCGCCAATTCTGCTATAGTTCCAAGTCTCAATGCAACAGGCGCATTTGATAAAACAAATATTGC
>DPCK01000034.1:0-7034 GCA_003516285.1 Lutibacter sp.
AATCGTATCAAAACATTGATAAAATATGTTTTGATAAAATGAATTTCAGAAAAGATATTGGATTTGATCTCTAAAAAAAAATTCTTGTTGCACCCTTAAATTGGGGATTGGGACACGCCACGCGTTGCATTCCCATTATTAATGCTTTGTTAAAGGCTAATTACGAACCAATTTTGGCTAGTGATGGTGATACATTGAAGTTGCTTCAAAAGGAATTTCCTTTGTTGAAATGTTTTGAATTGCCTTCATACAATATCAGCTATCCAAAAAATGGTAAAAACCTGACTTTTAAATTGCTGTTGCAACTTCCTGTCATCATTTCAGCCGTTAAAAAGGAACGAAAAATAGTTTCCAAACTTATTGATAAAGAAAACATTGACGGAATTATTTCCGACAATAGGTTTGGCGTTTACAACAAAAAAGCGCCTTCGGTTTATATTACGCATCAACTGAATGTATTGTCGGAAAAAATCACTTTTATCACCTCAAAAATTCATCAGCAATTGATCAAAAAGTTTGACGAATGTTGGGTGCCTGATGTGGAAGGAAACCCAAATTTTTCGGGAGATTTGGGACATTTGAAAAAGCATCGTTTAAACTTAAAATACATCGGAATTTTAAGCCGGTTTCAGCCAAGAAAAATCGAGATTAAATACGATTTATTGCTGTTGCTTTCCGGTCCGGAACCACAAAGAACATTGCTTGAAAATAAATTATTGAAGGAATTACAGCATTTTAAAGGGAAAATATTGATGGTGAGAGGCGTATTAAAATCTGCTTTTGAAATTAACGTGCCTAACAATTTTAAAATTGTTAATTATATGTTGGCCAATGAGTTGGAAGACGCCATAAACCAGAGCAATTTGGTGATTGCCCGATCGGGATATTCAACCATTATGGATTTGGCGGTATTGGGAAAAAAGGCTTTTCTTATTCCGACTCCAGGGCAATTTGAGCAGGAATATTTGGCTAAAATGTTGCAAGAAAAATTGGTAGCGCCTTATGCAACACAAGATGAATTTACGACAGCGAAATTGAGTGATTTAACCAAGTATTCCGGATTTGAAAAAGCGACTTCAACGGTTGATTTAAAGTGGTTCAAACTTTTCGAGGGTAAATGAAAATGTGGAGCCTTTTTTGAATTCGCTTTCCACAAAAATGGCTTCATCGTGCGCTTCAATAATGTGTTTTACGATGGCCAATCCCAATCCCGATCCGCCTTGTTCTCTTGATCTGCTGGAATCTACCCTGTAAAAACGCTCAAAAATTCTTGGAAGGTGTTTGGCTTCAATGCCTTCCCCATCGTCCGAAACTTTAACCAACAGCTTATCTTTATGAAGTGATTCAATGCTAACCGTGGTTGTGCCGTCAATTTTGCCGTATTTTATGGAGTTTACCAACAAATTTGTTAGCACTTGTTCAATCCGTTCCTCATCACCGATGGCTATGATTGGAAATCGGTATTTTTTATTAAAAGCCAGGGTGATATTTCTTTTTTTGGCTTTCATTTCAAGCAATTCGAACACATTTTGAACCACTTCAACCACATCAAAAGATTCCTTGTTTAAATGTAAATCGGCCGATTCAAGTTTGGAAATCAAATCTAAATCTTTCACAATCGCAATCAATCGTTCAACGCCTTTATTTGCTCTTTTTATATATTTTTTGCTAATTTTTTTATCATTGATGGCGCCATCGGCCAAAGTCAATAAATATCCTTGAACCGTAAACAACGGCGTTTTTAATTCGTGTGAAATATTACCCAAAAACTCTCTGCGATAGTCTTCTCTTAAATTTAAATTTTTTATTTGAAGTTGCTTGTTTTTAGCAAAAGTTTGCACCACCCTTGAAAGGCTCTCAATATCGGTGGTAATGGGTGTTTTGTTGAAATCGGAGGTATCTAAAATAGAAACGCTGTCGTATATTTTTTTAATGCGCTGATAAATAAATTTCTCCAGACGGTATTGGATTATTAAAAAGGTAAAAATAAAAATAACAGCGATATAAAGCAGTAAATACAAAAGATTAAGTGAAATGTTTAATAAGAAATAGGCCAATAAGATAAGCGCAATCGATATAAAAATGGTGATGAAAATCGATGTCCAAAATGCAAAATAATATGTTTTTTTAATCTTCATCAATCACAAATTTGTACCCAACGCCTTTGATGGTTTTAAAATGATCGTCACCCAATTTTTCTCGCAATTTCCTTATGTGAACATCAATGGTTCTGCCGCCCACAACCACTTCATTACCCCAAACTTGGTTCAAAATATCATCGCGTTTGAACACTTTTCCCGGTTTAGAGGCCAACAGGGCAAACAGTTCAAATTCTTTACGGGGAAGAGACATTTTATCGCCATTTTTAACAATTACATATTCTTCCCGGTCAATAATAAAATCGCCAATTTTAACTTTTTCTGAAGAAGAATTTGAAACATCGTCCACCCTTCTAAGCAATGCTTTTATTTTGCTGATGAGTACTTTTGGTTTGATGGGTTTGGTAATATAATCATCTGCGCCAACATCAAAACCGGCCATTTGCGAATAATCTTCGCTGCGTGCCGTAAAAAAAGTGACCAGCACATTTTCCAATCCTTTGGTGGCTCTAATTTTTTCACAGGTTTCAATACCATCCATTTCGGGCATCATAATGTCCAAAATAATTAAATGTGGCTCGTGTTTTTTTGCTTTTTCAATGGCTTCAATACCGTTTTTGGCGGTATAAATTTTATACCCTTCGTTTTTCAGGTTGTAACCAACAATTTCTAAAATATCCGGTTCATCATCAACCAAAAGTATTTTAATCTCTGAATTTTTCATACTTGGCGCTATTTATATCTTAAAAGCATTCAAAAGTAGTCATAATTTTTTTCAGCAATGCAAAAGAAGTCCGTTTTTCAAAATTATAACAATAAGATAACATAAAACTTACAATTGCTTAATTTCGACATAAGGCACTTTTTAATCTTAAGTATACATTGATCCGATTTAATTAGTACATTTATCTTTAAAAAAGCGATGAATACAACCTTGAATTTCGAAAATATCCTATTTTTAGATATTGAAACCGTCCCTGAAGTTGAAAATTTTTCTGAATTGTCTGAAGAAAAACAGGAACTTTTTACCCAAAAAACAGCCTATCAGCGCAAGGAAGAAATGACTTCCAGTGAGTTTTACGAACGTGCAGGAATTTGGGCTGAGTTTGGCAAAATCGTTTGTATCTCCGTCGGGTATTTTGTCAATTTTAAGTCTGCAAACAGAACATTTCGCGTCACCTCTTTTTTTGGAGATGATGAAGTAGTTATTTTAAACGGATTTAAAAAGCTGCTGGTAAGCCATTTTAACAAACCCGAGCATATTTTATGCGCCCACAACGGCAAAGAATTTGATTTCCCTTATATTGCCCGCAGAATGATTATCAATCAAATTGCGTTGCCTGAAAAACTGAATTTATTCGGAAAAAAACCTTGGGAAATAGCGCATTTAGACACTATGGAAATGTGGAAATTTGGTGATTACAAACATTACACTTCCCTAAAATTGCTCACCTTAATTTTAAATATTCCTTCACCCAAAGACGACATTAGCGGGAGCGAAGTTTGTGGCGTTTATTACAAAGAAAAAGACGTGGCACGCATTGCAATTTACTGTGAAAAAGACACCATTGCCGTTGCCCAATTGCTGTTGCGATTCAACAATGAACCGCTAATTGATGAATTGAACATTGTTCACGTTTAAGTGGATTTTTGTTAACTTCTACTCTGAAATCGTAATAAATATTATAAGTTATATTACAAAAAACTGTAACTCCCTGCCGCCTAATTGTTTAAGGTCGGGATTATTTATTTGGCGAATTAAAATTTTAGTGTTTTGAATTGTCAAACTTTGTTTGAGCTTGTTGGGTGTCAAAAATATAAGGTTTACCAATCGTTAATTTCCTTTTTCTGAAAAATCGGGAGGTTTCCAAGAAATATCCATATAATTCAGGGATGAAGCTTATAGGGTATAAAATTGTTTTAACGCTCTTATTATTTTTATATTTGCATCAATCATTGGGTTGTTTTTTTTTGCAATTGCAAAAAGTTGATTTTTGGTTCGTAACCCAATGGGTTTTATTAAATTACCCCTAACATAATGACTTTGCCCTGATTGGGGAATTTAAAGAAGAAACCAATAACTAGAAAAGACCAACAAATGAAAGTCCTTTTGATAGACAGCAATCACCCAATTCTGCAATCCGGTTTGGAAAAACTGGGCTGCATTTGCGAGGAAGATTACTTTTCAACCAAACAGCAAATTGAAGAAAAAATAAGCGATTATGATGGCATTGTCATTAGAAGCAGGTTTAACATCGACCAGCAATTTTTAGAAAAAGCCGCAAATTTAAAATTTATTGCCCGTGTTGGTGCCGGATTGGAAAGCATTGATGTTGACTATGCCGAAAAAATGGGAATTGAATTAATTTCAGCACCCGAAGGCAACAGAAATGCCGTTGGCGAACACGCGCTGGGAATGATTTTGGCCTTGTTCAACAACCTAAAAAAAGCCGATCTGGAAATTAGAGGCGGAAAATGGTTACGGGAAGCCAACAGGGGAATTGAATTGGATGGCAGAACGGTTGGCATTATCGGTTATGGAAATATGGGGAAAGCTTTTGCGAAAAAATTAAAAGGCTTTGAGGTTGAAGTGATTTGTTACGACATCAAAGAAGGTGTTGGCGATGAAAATTGCAAACAGGTTTCTCTGGAAGAATTACAGGAAAAAACCGATGTGTTGAGTTTGCATACTCCCTTCAACAAACTGTCTCACCATATGATAAATGCGCAATTTATCAGTAATTTTAAAAAACCTTTTTACCTCATAAATACAGCACGAGGTTCTGCTGTTGTTACCGATGATTTGGTTGAAGCGCTTAGAAATAAAAAAATATTGGGTGCTTGTTTGGATGTGCTTGAATATGAAAAATTGTCTTTTGAAAATCTGTTTGAAAACGATTCTTTTCCCGAAGCTTTTGATTATTTAATTCAGTCAGAAAATGTGTTGCTTTCGCCACATATTGCGGGCTGGACGGTTGAATCTAAACTGAAACTGGCGCAAACGATTGTTGATAAAGTGGATTCCTTGTTTTTTTCAAAAGAAGTGGCAGAAACTGAATTGAAAAGAGTTACAGGCATTGGCGGACTTTTTTTTAAATCGGATGATCCGGCCAAGCTGAAAGAATGGTATAAAAAACATCTTAATTTTAACGTAGATGATTGGGGCTCCACATTTTGGTGGAAAGACAATAGTGGAAATCCGGCTTGTACGCAATGGAGTATTTTTAAGAGTGATACGGTTTATTTTTCTCCTTCAACAAAAGATTTTATGTTTAATTACAGGGTTGAAGATTTAAATTTACTTTTAAATAAACTAAAACAAGAAGGCGTTGCTGTAATTGGAGAAATTGAAGAATATGACTATGGAAAATTTGGTTGGATTTTAGATCCGGAAGGAAATAAAATTGAACTTTGGGAACCAAAAGATGTTGCTTTTTTGTCTTAAAATATTTTGTAGATTTATACCTTTAAAAAGTAAAATTATGGAAGTATTAGACGATTACGGGAATGTAATTCCAAAAAGTAGTCAAGAAAGCAAAAGAGTTTTGGCAGGTGTGCTGGGAATTCTTTTAGGGGTTTTTGGTATCCACAAATTTGTGCTTGGTTACACAAATGAAGGCATTATTTTATTGATAATTAGCTTGGTAACTTGCGGTATTGCCGGCAGTATTATGGGGTTAATTGAAGGTATTGTTTACCTTACAAAATCTGATGAAGAATTTGTTTATATGTACCAAACCAATAAAAAAGCGTGGTTTTAATTTAATTGGGAATCTAAAGAANNGTGCTTTCAGGGATATCGGCTACCCTAATGTACATCAGGCCGTCAATGGCATTGTTAAATTTCGGATCCACATTAAAGGCCACCAATCGGGCATTTTGCTTTACATATTTTTTAATTAAGACCGGAATACGCAAAGAACCCGGCTCAATTTCATCAATAATCTTGTCAAATTTGTTCATATCGGCCTGGGTGGCATCAAAAACAAAATCCTTGTCGGCATCTTTTAATTTAACTTTATATTCTTTTTTAGGATGAATATACTGCGCCACATAAGGATCGTAATAATGCGATTTCATAAATTCAATCATCAACGATTTAGAGAAATTTGAAAATTGATTGCTGATGCTAACACCGCCAATTAAATATTTATATTCCGGATATCTTAAGGTAATATGAACAATTCCTTTCCAAAGCAAAAATAAGGGCATTGGTTTTAGCTGATATTCTTTGATTACAAAAGCGCGTCCCATTTCAATGGAATTTTCCATCATTGGGTACAATTCGGGTTCAAATTTGAACAAAGTGTGCACATAAAAACCTTCAATGCCGTATTTTTTATAAATATTTTTTCCCAAACCCATTCGGTAAGCGCCAGCTACTTTATTGGCTTCATTGTCCCATAAAAATAAATGGTGGTAATATCCGTCAAAAACGTCTAAATCTATAGATTCATTGGTGCCTTCGCCCACTTCCCTGAAAGTGATTTCACGCAAACGCCCAATTTCAAAAGTGATATTGGGTATTTGTTTACTCAGGGCAAAAAATACTTCATAATTTTTGCTTTTAAGCAAACGGCCTTCGCTATTTCTTAAGGCTTCAACTTCCAAAATCATTTTGTCAATATTTTTTTGGCTCACAATTTTTTTTGGAGGTTTCGGCATTTTTAAAGAAGGAGCCTTTAATTTTATGGGCGCTTTTTCAAATGGATTCGCCAGCATATATGTTTTTTTACGGATGAAATCGCAAAAATCTTGTGTATTATCAAACCCCTCTTGATCTTTTANNGAAGGTAATTTTGCGGTGCGCAATTTGGAATTCAATTTGGATAAGAGGTAAAAAAACTTGCTGTTTTTGGCGTGAAAATAAATGGGAATAACGGGCACTTGTGCTTTTTGAATTAATTTAATGGCACTTTCTTCCCAAGGTTTGTC
>DPCK01000034.1:7104-10760 GCA_003516285.1 Lutibacter sp.
TCAAACGGATTTACAGGCATAATAAAAGGCTTCATCGGCTCAATTCTTTGCAGTAAAAAATTTGCGATAATTTTATAATCAGGGCGTTTTTCAATCAATAATTTTAACAATAAAACACCGTCAATTCCTCCAAGCGGATGGTTAGAAACCGTAATAAAAGCACCGGTTTTAGGGATTCGCCTTAAGTCTTCTTCAGGAATTTCAAAATTAATTTCCAAATCATCAAGCAACGCCGTAAAAAACGCCAAATCTTTTAAATCCTTGTGTTTGTTGTAAATTTTATTGATGGTGGAAATGCGAAGGATTTTCATTAAAGTCCAGCCAAAAAAAGTGCCTATAAATCCGTACTTATCTAGGTTTATTACTTTTGCAACTTCTTTAGCCGTTACCAAACTCATTCAAGTATCATTAATTAAATTAAGGGAGGTACAAAAATACGCAAATTTTTTTCATAAGCCGACTTATATTAACAGGTGCCAGCTAGTTTTACTTGGCACTAACAATCAATTTGCTGGGTTTAAACCGTTCAACTTATTTCATCACCAGCTGAACAGTTCCTTTTGTTGCCTGTTTTAAAAGTACTTCACCTTTTTGCTCAATTTCATCAATGGCTTTTTCGGTGGCATGCCTTATGGTGTACAACGAAACATTTTCTGTGAAAGACACTTTATATTTCGATTTAAGTTCTGTTAAAAAGTGTTGAAAATTGTTGAATTTATCTTCAATGCATACCGAAAAACTGATGGCTGAATTTTGAATTAAATTCACTTTTAGTTTGTTGTTATGTAAAATGCTGAAAATATCGCTGAGGTTGGATTCAACCATAAAGGAAAAATCCAAAGCCGAAATCGACACCAATATTTGATTTTGTTTTAAAATAAAACAAGGAACTTCGGGAATTAAATCAATTCCTTTTCTAACGGTTGTACCTTTTACTTCCAAGTTGAAAAAAGAACGAACATACAACGGAATGATTTTGTTTTCAAGCGGTTTCAGGGTTTTTGGATGAATAACCGATGCGCCGTAAAACGCCATTTCAATGGCTTCGCTATAAGAAATTTGATGCAGTAATTGGGCATTTTCAAAATAACGCGGATCGGCATTTAGCACGCCGTCAACGTCTTTCCAAATGGTCAGGCTTTTGGCATTTAAACAATGCGCAAAAATAGCTGCCGTATAATCGGAGCCTTCGCGGCCCAAAGTTGTGGTATTTCCCTGCGGATCTTCGCCCAAAAATCCTTGGGTAATGTATAATTTGTTGGGATTTAAGGATGAAATATTTTTGGATGTAAGTTCCCAATTTACATAAGCATCCCGATAACTGTTATCGGTTTTTAGGTATTCTCGCACATCAATCCATTGATTTTCAATCCCAATTTCATTCAAATAAGCACTTACAATTTTGGTGGAAAGCAATTCACCAACCCCAACAATTTGGTCGTAAATAAAGTTATAATCTTTTGATTTGTTTGTTGTTAAAAACGTGTTCAATTCTGCAAAAAGCGCTTCAACCTCCTTAAAAACAAAGCTAGATTTATTTGCAAACAAATCAGCCATTATGGTTGAATGATAATCCTTTACAAAGTCAATATGTTGCTGTAAATCAACTGTTTTAGGATGGCAAGAATTGACGATTTTTTCAAAGGCATTGGTCATTTTTCCCATAGCGGAAATCACAATCAGCGTATTTTTGAATCCTTCGTTTCTTAAAACACGCACCACATTTTTTATTCCCTCGGCATCTTTTACTGAGGCGCCTCCAAACTTGTAAATTTTCATAAAGTTTCCAAATAATTTTTTATGGCAAGTTCATCCATTTGAACCGTTTTCCAATCATCTAAAATGTAAGCTCCTGTTTTTTTATAAAATTCTATGGCTGGCGTATTCCAGCCCAAAACCACCCACTCCATTCTTCTTACGCCCAAATTATAACCATATTCTATCACTTTTTTGTATAAGGCGCTTCCAATATTTAATCCTCTTTTGCTTTTTTTGACGATTAAATCTTCCAAATGGATGGTTGGTCCTTTCCAGGTTGAATATCTTGGATAAAAGAGCGCCATACCAACAATTTCTTCATCAACTTCAGCAACAAAAGTTTTAAACAATGGGGCATTGCCAAATCCGTCTTTTTCTAAGTCGGCCACCGAAATTACAACGGCATCAGCCTCTTTTTCAAAATGCGCCAATTCTTTTATCAAGTTTAATACCGAAGGCATATCGGTTATTTTTCCTTCCCTAATGCTAAAATTCATCTTTCATTTTTATTTTAAATGGTATTGGCTAAAGTAAAAAATCTTTATCCAAAGTATCTCAAAACAAAGGTCTTTTTAAAAATAATTTTTTCGATATTTGTGGAAACAAACAACCGCGCGCACCAATGAAAAATAACAACCTTACCTTAGGAGAGTTTATTATTGAAAATCAGAAACATTACAAATCAACTTCCGGAGAATTTACACGCTTGTTAAGTTCTATTAAATTGGCTGCAAAAGTGGTGAATTATAAAGTAAATAAAGCTGGATTGGTTGATATTTTGGGTGATGCAGGCGATATGAATATCCAAGGGGAAAATCAACAAAAATTGGATGTTTTTGCGAATGAGGTGTTTATGCAAACACTTATCAACAGAGAAATTGTTTGTGGAATTGCCAGTGAAGAAGAAGATGATTATGTGACGGTAAAAGGAAAACACGGCACAAATGAAAATAAGTATATAGTATTAATGGATCCGCTGGACGGCTCTTCCAATATTGACGTAAATGTTTCGGTGGGTACTATTTTTTCCATTTATAAACGCGTTACACCGATTGGAACACCCGTTGAAAAGATAGATTTTTTGCAACGCGGAAATCAGCAGGTTGCTGCCGGTTACGTGGTTTACGGAACTTCAACAATGTTGGTTTATACATCGGGACACGGCGTTAACGGATTTACGTTGAATCCGGCCATTGGTTCTTTTTATTTGTCGCACCCAAATATGAGATTTCCAGATATTGGGAAAATTTATTCCATCAACGAAGGAAATTACGTGCATTTTCCGCAAGGCGTAAAGGATTATTTAAAATATTGTCAGGAAGAAAAAGACGACAGACCATACACGTCACGTTATATTGGTTCATTGGTTTCCGATTTTCACAGAAATATGATTAAAGGCGGCATTTATATTTATCCAACAAGCTCTATTGGGCCAAAAGGAAAATTGCGGTTGCTTTATGAATGTAATCCTATGGCATTTTTGGCTGAGCAAGCAAATGGAAAAGCAAGCGATGGTTACACGCGAATATTAGACATAAAACCAACAGAATTGCACCAACGTGTACCGTTTTTCTGCGGAAGTATCAAAATGGTGGAGAAAGCTGAAGAATTTATGGCGAAATATCCTAAAGACGCGAAATATTAAGCCTCCTAACCCCCGAAGGGAGGATTGAGCGTTAAAAAAATGTATGGTATACATTTTTAGTGGAAAGGCCAGCTTGCGCGCTGGGCTTTGAAAAGTTAAATATCAAATATTAAAAGAAAATGTTTCCTGTCATAAGTGAACAATACATTCCCCTAGAGTTTTCGGTTTTTGATTTTAATGCTGGTAATAATTAAGTTTTATTGTGGCTAAAGGGCTTTATAACATTTACCAATACAACTATAAACACATTTGA
>DPCK01000067.1 GCA_003516285.1 Lutibacter sp.
AAATATTTCAAAATATGAATTTACTGCTAAAGTCTGCTACCATTATCGATTCTTCTAGTCCGTTTCACCTTCAAATTAAAGACATCCTTATTGAAAACGGCACCATCACAAAAATTGGCGGAAAGCTTAAAAACCCAAAAAATTATAAAGAAATTACATTTGACAACCTGCATATTTCACAAGGCTGGTTCGATTCGAGCGTATGCTTTGGAGAACCTGGATTTGAGGATCGGGAAACAATTGAAAACGGATTAAAAACAGCATCCAAAAGCGGTTTTACCGCGGTTGCCGTAAATCCGAATACTTTTCCGGCTACCGACAATAAATCAGCCGTGCAGTTCTTAAAAAATAAAGCTGCCAATGCTGCCACTGCCCTGTTTCCGATAGGAAATCTGACAAAAATCGGCAAAAGCGAAGACATTGCAGAATTGTATGATATGCAAAACGCCGGTGCCATTGCTTTTGGGGATTACAACAAAGCAGTTTCAAATGCCAATTTGTTAAAAATCGGTTTACAGTACGCACAAAATTTTGATGCCTTAATATTAAGTTTCCCACAGAACGATTCCATTGCCGGCATCGGTTTGGCCAATGAAGAAATCAACAGCACAAAACTTGGAATGAAAGGAATCCCTGCTTTGTCGGAAGAATTGCAAATCGTCCGTGATTTATTTTTGCTGGAATATACCGGAGGAAAACTGCACATCCCTACTATTTCTACGGCAAAATCGGTAGAACTTATTAAAGAGGCCAAAAAGAAAAATTTAAATGTCACCTGCAGCGTTGCCGCACATCATTTGGTGCTGACCGATGATGAATTGAAAACCTTTAACACAAATACCAAAGTTTTGCCGCCGTTAAGAACTTCAAAAGACATTAAAGCGTTGATGAAAGGTATTAAAGAAGGCGTTATTGATATGGTGACCAGCGACCACAATCCCATTGATGTTGAACATAAAAAAGTGGAATACAGCAATGCTAAATTCGGGACGATCGGACTTGAAAGTTTATTTGGTGCGTTAAATAAAGTCGTCGATTTGGAAACATTAATCGGTTGTTTGACCACAAAACCACGGGAACGGTTTAAGGTGCCAACTTATTCAATTTCAGAAGGACAACAAGCCAACATCACGCTTTTCAATCCCGATTTTGAATATACTTTTTCCGAACAAAACATCTTATCAACTTCAAAAAATGCCATTTTCCTGCATAAAAACTTAAACGGAAAAGTGTATGGGATTATTTCGAACAATAAAATGATAGCCCACTAACCCAGGAATGGTGGATTATTAATTGGAAAGAGTTATTTTTAACTCTATTTATTGTTAATTATTTATAATCAATCGTCAATTGTTATTTACCTTCGCAATATGATTAATATCGTAATACTTGGCGGCGGAAATGTGGCCTATCATTTAACAAATGCATTGTTGCAAAACAGTGCGGTAAATGTTGTTCAGGTTTACAATAGAAGTTTAAAAAGAATTAACTGCTTTAAAAACTTCACTTCAATCACAAATAAATTATCGGTTTTGAAAGATGCCGATATTTACATCCTTGCGATTTCCGACAATGCCATTTCAGAACTTTCATCAACCTTAAACCTAAAAAACAAATTGGTGGTGCATACTTCAGGAAGTATGGCGATGAACGAGCTTAAATCCGTTTCCAATAAAGGCGTTTTCTATTTATTGCAAACCTTTTCCAAAGAAAGAAAAATCAATCTTTCAACGGTTCCAATCTGTATTGAAGCCGAAACTGATGAGGATTTGAACTTATTGGAAACTTTGGCAAAATCACTATCAAAAAATTGTTATCACATTAATTTCGATCAACGAAAAAGTTTACACGTTGCTGCTGTTTTTGTGAATAATTTTGTGAATCATTTGTACCAGATCGGACAAGAAATTTGTGAGCAAAATAAAGTTCCTTTTGAAATTTTGTTGCCATTAATACTTGAAACGGCAAATAAAATTACTACTTTGTCGCCACTGGAAGCGCAAACCGGACCCGCAAAAAGAAACGACACCAAAACCATTGAAAAACATATCGCAATGCTCAATAAAAATCAACAAGAAATTTATACATTGCTCACCAAATCTATTTACAATATTTATGGGAAAAAGTTATAAAGAAATAATGCCCCAGATTACCACCTTTATTTTTGATGTTGACGGCGTACTGACCAACGGCAATGTAAGAGTCACCGAAACCGGTGAATTATTGCGTGAAATGAATATTAAAGATGGATATGCGCTTAAAACAGCCTTAACTGCCGGATATCGTGTTTGCATCATTTCTGGAGGAACCAACGAAGGTGTCCGTGCTCGCTTTATAGCTTTGGGAATTACAGATATCTATTTGGGAACGCACCATAAAACAGAACAATTTGAAGATTATACGGCGCTTTACGGCATTAAACCAGAGGAAATTTTGTATATGGGTGATGACATTCCCGATTATCAAGTGATGAAAATAGTTGGATTGCCCTGTTGCCCAAAAGATGCCGTTCCTGAAATTCAGCATATTTCCAGTTATATTTCGCAAAAAAAAGGTGGAAACGGCTGTGTGCGCGATGTGATTGAACAAGTGCTGAAAGTTCAGGGGAAATGGGATTTTCAATTTGACGCCAAATTATTTTAATTTTTAACTTATGAAAAAAATACTCCTCACTTTTGTTTTATTATTCGCCATTGTTAGCCATTCACAATCAATTACTGGAAAATGGAAAACCATTGACGATGAAACAGGAAAAGAAAGATCCATTGTTGAAATTTACGAATCAGAAGGCAAAATCTATGCGAAAATTGTAAAATTATTGGAAAAAAGCGAAGAAAATAAAGTTTGCGAAAATTGTAAAGATGCCAATAAAAATAAGCCACTTAAGGGAATGATCATTATAAACGGATTGAAAAAAGATGGTAACGAATGGAATGGCGCAAAAATACTTGACCCAAAAACGGGAAGTGAGTATAAATGTTATATAACCTTGGAGAATCCTAACAAACTAAAAGTTCGCGGATATTTAGGTTTTGCATTGTTGGGAAGAACGCAATATTGGTATAGAATTTGATGATAATTCAACAATATTCTTAATTTTAAGAATATTTATTAATTTTTTTTCACCGCTATGAAAATCATCAATCATTCTTCCATCAAATGGAAAAAAATCGTAATTATTATATTTATATTATTTTATAATAACGGCGTTCTATCACAAAATTTAGATTCTATTATTATTTGGAATAAAAACTATAAATTAACT
Source organism: Lutibacter sp. (assembly GCA_003516285.1). Lineage (GTDB taxonomy): Bacteria > Bacteroidota > Bacteroidia > Flavobacteriales > Flavobacteriaceae > Lutibacter. The sequence continues at coordinate 3,266 of DPCK01000067.1, forward strand.
TGGGATGATTTTTTAGGGGAAAAGTTTTTATCAAATGAAGATTTAGCTGCAAAATCCTTCTTAGAATTAAACTATATCCCAGGATATCATAAGAATAGTTATTATACTTATACAATAATTCCCGTTTTTTATAAATACAAGTCTTCTGTATTAGGCAGAAATTCTAAACTTCTTGAACACGAACAAATACATTTTGATATTCAAGAGGTCTTTTCTATAAAAATAAGGAAACAATTTGAAATTTTAAAGAATTGTAATGAAAGTGAATATACTCATCTTAAGATCTTTCATAGTTATTTAGATAGCCTAAAAAATTACCAAGAAAGATACGATTTAGATACTGATCATTCTTTAGTTGCGAAGAAACAAGAATTTTGGAAAAAAATTGTAGCAATAAAATTGAAAGAACTAGATTTATATAGTGAACTCATTTAAACTTTTTTCTTT
>DPCK01000006.1 GCA_003516285.1 Lutibacter sp.
CAATACGACAAAGTGCCAACAAATTTAGTGACTGTTTTTGCAGGCGTTGACAGTGAAGCAACTGCAAAAGCGCGTGAAAATATGATCCCTTTTCCTCCATCATCGCCGGCTATAGCCTTATTTAAAGATGGCGTTTTGGTTCATATGTTAGAGCGTCATCATATTGAAGGCCGACCAGCAGAAGTGATTGCCTCGAATTTAGCCGGAGCTTACGAGGAATATTGTTAAAATAATTTCCTTCAAAATGAAACTCATTAAAAATATCTCGAAAACGATTGTCTTATTGACAATCGTTTTTGGTTGCACAAACAATGCGGAATTAGACAAAGAAGAAGATTTGGCCGAACTAGCCGCTTTACAAGAAGAAATTGAGTTGTTGGTTGATTCAGGTGTTTGTTCTGAAAATGCTGATTGCAATTATATTGCCTTTGGAAGCAAAGCTTGCGGCGGACCAAAAACGTATCTTGTGTTCAGCACCTCAATTAATGTCGAATTGCTTCAGCAAAAAGTGGCAACTTACAATGCGCTTGATGATGCCTTCAACCTTAAATATGGTGTTGCTTCCGATTGTTATTATGTTACCCCTCCACCCGAAGTTGCTTGCAAAGACGGAAAATGTGTTGGGATTTATGAATAATGATAATTAAAAAACTAACTCAAAAACCGCAGACATACCGACTTATTTTTATATTTTTAAACATTGTTTTTTCGAAATTATGAATACCCAGCAAATCATTAAAAATACAGAAGCATTTGTGAAAAATGCCTTAAAAAATGCTGAAGGCGGCCACGATTGGTTTCATATTTTACGCGTTTGGAACAATGCAAAACTCATTTCAAAAAATGAAAATGTTGATGGATTTGTGGTAGAATTGGGTGCATTATTACACGATATTGCCGATTCAAAATTTCACAATGGCGACGAAACAATTGGACCCAAAATAGCCCGTGAATTTTTGGAAAGTCAGCAGGTTGATGAATCAATTATTGTCCATATTGAGAATATTATCAGCAATATTTCTTTTAAAGGCGGAAATTTTGAACAACAATTTAACTCGCCAGAGTTGGAAGTCATTCAAGATGCCGACAGATTGGATGCGATTGGCGCGGTTGGAATTGCCAGGACATTTAATTACGGTGGCTTTAAAAACAGACCGCTTTACAATCCGGAAATTTCGCCTGATCTAAATCAAACAAAAGAAGCCTATAAAAATTCAGAAGCGCCGACAATCAATCATTTTTACGAAAAATTGTTATTGTTAAAAGACAGAATGAATACGTTTACCGGACGAAAAATCGCTGCAAACAGACATCAATATATGGAACATTTTTTAAATCAATTTTATGATGAATGGAATGGAAAGATGTAATAAAGAATAATTAATGCCGTTAATATTTCTTTACGATTGCAATAAAAGTGTTCCGGAAATCAAAAATCCAGCAATCTTATGGTTATAAAGTTGTGTTAAAATTTCAAATCAATTGATAGTTTTTATATCTTTACTCACTTTTATAAATTCAATTACAATAATTATAGAAAATATAAGATTAAATGAATATCTATAAACTTTTTACATTCCTGTTTTTACTGACCAGTTCGCTGATTTATTCCCAAACCAGCATCGAACATAAAATCACCAAAGGTGAAAGCATTTATGCAATAGCTAAAAAATATGATGTAAAAGAAGCTGCTATTTATGAATTAAACCCAAATATTAAAGGGAAATTATTAAAATTGAATGCTACTTTATTAATCCCTAACAATAAATTCACCGCAGAACAAAAAACCGCAAATAATTCAAAAGAAGTGCCTCAAGCACAAAACCATATCATCGCATCCGGCGAAACTTTATCAAAAATTTCAAAAAAATACAGAACTTCCATAAATGAACTGGAACGATTAAACCCAACGGTTCCCAAAAAACTTCCAATTGGTTATTCCTTAATTATCAGAGAAGAACCGCCAACAATTGAGGCTATCACAAAAGAATTTGGCGCAAATGCAATTGTTGAAAATACCGAAGAAGTTGAATCAGCAGAGCCTGCCAAAATTCAATTTTTAATTGAAGCCGCTTCAAAAAATTTAGGAACTAGATACAGAAGTGGCGGCACAACTTTTAGTGGTTTTGATTGTTCTGGATTAATCTTCAACACCTTTAATCAAATAGACTTTACCCTGCCAAGATCATCCAATCAACAAGCTAAAATAGGCACTAAAATACAAAAGTCCCAAGCGCAAAAAGGTGATTTAATATTTTTTGCCACCAATGGCAGAGGAACTATCAATCACGTAGGGATGATTACGGAAATTATTGGAGATGAAATAAAATTTATCCACTCATCCGTTCATTTAGGCGTTATTGTATCATCTATCAAAGAAGCCTATTATTCTAAAAGATTCAAACAAATAAATAGGGTTTTAGGCATAAAGGAAAAAGATTAGTTTTTCAGTCTGCAGTACCGGTTTTCAGTTTATTATTTTAAACATTCTTTATACGAACACTTTCCAAAGGAAGCAGTTCCTTTAGTTATTACAGGAAAATTCATCTTTTACTTTTATACTTTCGACTGTCTAGCGTTTAACTTTAATCAAATTCAGGTTTGCGTTTTTCTAAAAATGCGGTGGTTCCTTCCTTAAAATCATCGGTGCCAAAACTAAGTCCAAATTGTTCAATTTCCACTCCAAATCCGTTTACCAAATTGGCATAATTTGCATTAATGGCTTTAATTGCGGCAGCAATTGCAACGGAAGAGTTTTTGGCCATTCTGTTCGCTAATTTTTCGCACAAAGGCAATAATTCTTCTTGCTCCACCACATAATTTACCAAGCCCCAATCTTTGGCTTCGGCAGCGGAAATCATATTTGCGGTCAAAATCATTTCCATAGCTTTACCTTTTCCCACCAATTGCGGCAATCGTTGCGTTCCTCCATAACCAGGAATCACGCCCAAAGAAACCTCAGGCAATCCCATTTTTGCGTTTGTGCTTGCAACTCTAAAGTGCGCGGCCATCGCCAATTCCAAACCGCCTCCCAAGGCAAATCCATTAACTGCCGCAATTACCGGCTTGCTAAGATTTTGGACAAAGTCGAATAAGAGTTTTTGGCCTTTTCGTGCCAATTCTGTGCCTTCTTCTATATTAAAATTTGCGAACTCCAAAATATCGGCGCCGGCTACAAAAGCTTTATCACCGCTTCCTGTTATAATAATGGCCTTAACAAATTGATTGGCTTCTAAAACCTTAAAGGCCGTATGCAGTTCTTCAATGGTTTTTATGTTAAGCGCATTTAATTTTGTTGGTCTGTTAATGGTAATTAACGCAGTATTTTCCAGCTGAGTTACAATGATGTTTTCAAAATTCATACTATTAATTTTTAGGTAATTTAACATTAAATACGGTTCCTATATTTACTTGGGAAGTGAACCCGACGGTGCCGTCATACGCGTCAACAATATTTTTTACCATCGCCAGTCCCAACCCCATTCCACTTGTTTTGGTGGTAAATTTTGGTTCAAAAACCCGCTCCCCATCTGCTTCTGAAATTCCTTTCCCGTTATCGGCAATTGTGATACAAATATTTTCATCATCTTCTGCAACACTAACTTCTAGTTTTTTATTTTCAACATCCTCCAAAGACTGTGTGGCATTTTTAACCAAATTAGTTACAATTCTAATGACTTGTGTTTTATCCAATTTGGCAATTATGGAGGGCTGTTTTGGAAAAAAAGAGATATAATCTTCCATAAAAATATCCAAGGCTTGCTTAACAACTTCAACAACATCTATTTCTTCTCTATTTTGGGCAGGCATATTTGCGAAATTCGAAAATGCTGATGAAATAGTGCTTAAAGTATCAATTTGCTGAATTAACATATTGCTGAATTCATTTATTTTTTCCTGAATATTTGGATCATCGGGATCAAATTTTCGTTGAAAACTTTGCACGGTAAGTCGCATTGGCGTAAGCGGATTTTTAATTTCGTGGGCCACTTGTTTTGCCATTTCACGCCAAGCTTGTTCACGTTCGCCTTTTGCCAATTTTACGGCGCTTTCTTCCAATTCATCAACCATTTCATTGTAAGCATTTATCAAAGTTGCTATTTCTGTGCTTGAATCGCTTAAAGTAATTTTTTCGTTTCGCTTGCTTAAACGCGTTTGGCTAATTTTTTCGGTAATGGCTTTTAAAGATCGCGTAATATAACTTGATATAAAATAGGCCAATAAAATAGCCAAGAAAAACATCAATGCATACACCATAGTTAAGCGATACAAAAATTCTTTCAAGTCCTTATTTTGCTCGGTATTGTCTTGTACGTACCGCAAATTTAAAATCCCGAATGGTTTAAATTTATTGTCGGTTATATAAGAATAAGACGACTGATAACTATTGTCGTTTATCACTTTTTCGTTCACGTAAAAATGCTGAAAGTTATTGGCAATGGCTTCTAAAACTGTATCTGACAACAAAACTGGGGCATCGCTTTTCACAAATCCTGAATGAGAGCTTTTAACCAAATTACCTTCTAAATCGTAAATGTTAAGTTCCACTTTCTCAATATTGGAAATTTCGTAAATTTTATCTTTAAAAATATAAGGCAGATTTTTTGTTTCCAACGGAAATGTGTTGCCACTGCTCAGCCAATAAGATATTGCGGCATTAATGGATTGCTCTTTTCTTTCCAGCCTAGATCTATTGTATTCATCAGTTTGCTCTTTATACTGATAAATGGTTACCGTGGCAATTAAAATTGACGCCAGCAATATTAACAATATCATTGCCAGAAATATTCTGATTCGTAAAGAAAGCCGTTTAATCTTCATCTGTTTAAATTATATTTTCTAGTGATAACAGATTGCTTCGGGCAGGCAAGTTCGCTATTAATCATTCCTTTGTGTCTTAAAATTGGTTAAGCTCATTTCAGGCCAAAATTAGAAGTAAATATACTTAATTAATTTGATGGATTACAACAATAAGCATACCGTAAAGTTTTCTGATTCAAAGGAATTTATTGCTTTTTTGTCTTCTTGATTTTTTTTATGGATGATGAAGTAAGATAAAATAAGAAAAATCCTGATAAAATAGTAATAATTCCCAGTGCCGAAAAAACACGAAGCGCCCAGTTGGTAATATGGTCTCTGGATTGATAATCCATCGTATGAAGCATCCATAAAAAATCGAATCGCCGCCAATTGTTGTTTCTCACACTTGTAATTTCACCCGATTCCGTTGAAACATAGATGGTTGTTTTTGATGGATGGTTCAAAGTAAACGCATACGCCGGAAGCGGTTTTTCCCTATATTCGTGATGCATTCCAGTTGAATGTTTCGGAAGAAATTTTGCTTTTATAATTGGAATAGGCTCCTTTAATTGTTGTTCTGCGATTTCCAAACATTCCTGGCCGGTAAAATCTGACTTCAAACTTCCATTTTCCGTTGAAATTAGCTGCGATTTTAACTGTCCGTTTTCAAAAAATCTGAATTGCGCAAATGGCTTTTTTAAAGTTGTAATTAACCTAACAGAATGGACAGAATCAATGTTTGTGAAAGTTTTCAAGGAATCTATTCCTGTTTGGATTTGAGAAAAATCAACCAACTCAACGTACCTTTTTTCTTGTTTCAACAATGTTTCCCCGTGAACATCATCCATATTGTTCCAGCTGAAATACAATCCGCCCAATGCCCAAAAAAAGAATTGCACACCCATAAAAACACCCAAATAGCGGTGAATTTTACGCGCATTATAATTGATATTTTTCTTAAATTTCATTCTTATTTAAAGCGCAGTTTGAAAAAAATAAGCAGCAAGGCCAAAAAACCGGTGACCGCATTTGCAAAAATCATCGCCAAACTATTTATGGATATTCCGTAAATTAACCATAAAACAATGCCGACAAAAAATACCAAATACATCGTTAACGACAAACTTTCGGCCGATTTTGATTTCCAGGTTTTATACACTTGAGGTACAAAAGCCGAAGTTGTTAAAATGCCGGCAATTAACCCAATGATTTCAATGTTGTCTATCATAAATTTTTAACCCACTATATTGATAATTTTACCCGGAACTATAATTACTTTGTTAGGCACGCGTCCTTGCAATTGCTCCTGTGTTTTTTCGTGGGCCATTACCGCATCTTCAATTTCTTTAACGCTTAAATCTAAGGGCAATTCAATTTTGAATCGCATTTTACCGTTGAAAGAAACTGGATATTCCTTGCTGCTTTCAACCAAATATTTTGGTTCAAAAACTGGAAAATCAACTGTTGAAACTGAAGTTGTATGTCCCAAGTTTTTCCACAATTCTTCTGCAATATGCGGCGCGTAAGGCTCCATTAAAATTGCCATTGGTTCTAAAATTGCCCGTTTGTTGCATTTTAAAGCAGTCAATTCGTTCACCGCAATCATAAAGGTTGAAACTGAAGTGTTGAAAGAAAAATTGTCAATGTCTTCCTCCACTTTTTTGATGGTTTTATGCAAAATTTTAAATTCTTCTTTTGATGGATTTTCTTCTGAAACAGAAAATTTATTTTCAACAATATAAAGTTTCCACAGTTTCTTTAAAAAACTAAGCACTCCCGAAATTCCTGATGTTTTCCAGGGTTTCGACTGTTCCAGCGGACCTAAAAACATTTCGAACATACGCAAACTGTCGGCGCCGTATTCCTCACAAATCTGATCCGGATTTACCACATTGTATTTGGATTTCGACATTTTTTCAACTTCCCTAGCAGCTATAAAAACACCATCATCTAATATATAATTGGCATTATCAAAATCTAATCTCCATTTTTTTAATTTATCTATATTGACAGAATCAGATTGATCAACAAAAGAAACATCAATATGTAATCTATCGCCTTCAGGATAAGTAATTAAATATTTTTCATCATTAAGATAAACTTTATCTTCTTCATCCAGAAGATTAGGTATCATATTTTTAAGTTGAAATTCCAATTTTCCTCGAGACATTCCTGTTTTATAGAAGGAATTGGAAACAAAATAATTTTTTAAATTTATAATTTTAATATTATTACCGATTAAATCATTTTTGTTTTGTTTTTCTCTAATACATATAGCTAACTTACTAACAAACGCACTCGTCCCCATAATCATTCCCTGGTTAATCAGCTTTTTCGCATATTCATCAACAGGAACAATGCCTTTATCGAACAGGAATTTTTGCCAAAAACGAGAATACAATAAATGTCCGGTTGCGTGTTCACTTCCGCCAATGTACAAATCAACATCCTGCCAATATTCCACCGCTTCCTTACTTACAAATTCTTCGGTATTGTGCGGGTCCATATACCGGTTAAAATAGGAAGAACTTCCTGCCCAACCCGGCATCGTNNGCATTTCCCAAAGGCGGTTTTCCGTCTTCGGTAGGCAAATATTTTTCTACTTCCGGCAACACAATCGGCAAATATTTTGGGTCAATCATTTGCGGCAAACCGTTTTTGTAATACACCGGAAATGGTTCTCCCCAATAACGCTGACGGCTAAAAACGGCATCGCGCA
>DPCK01000064.1:0-3227 GCA_003516285.1 Lutibacter sp.
TTCAAGCCATTCGGCCAAAGCCAAGGCATTTTCGCTGTGTTTTTTAATCCGAATCGGCAAGGTTTCCAATCCCTGAATAATCTGGAACGCATTGAACGGACTTAAAGCAGCGCCATAATCGCGCAAACCTTCCACACGCACTTTGGCAATAAAAGCGGCATTTCCCAAGGCTTCGTGGTACACCAANNGTATTGTCGACAATAAAAGGCACTTTATTGGCTTTGGCTTCCTCAGAAATCGCTTTCAAATCCAAAATATCCAATTTCGGATTTCCCAAACTTTCGGCAAAGAAAGCCCTGGTGTTTGCCTGGGTTGCTTTGGTGAAATTTTCTGGATTGGAAGGATCCACAAAGGTGGTGGTGATTCCCAATCGCGGCAAAGTCACTTTAAACAAATTATAAGTGCCGCCATATAAACTGTTGGAGGCCACAATATGGTCGCCCGCTTTCAGCAACACCAGCAAAGCTGTCGCAATCGCCGCCGTTCCCGATGCTGTAACCACCGCGCCAATACCGCCTTCAAGCGCTGCGAGGCGCTGTTCCAAAATGTCGTTGGTTGGATTGTTTAAGCGGGTGTAGATAAAACCTGCTTCTGCAAGTCCGAAAAGATTGGCGGCGTGTTCCGAGTTGTGAAAAACATAGGAAGTGGTTTGGTAAATTGGAACGGCCCTGGTTCCTGCGTTTTTGGTAACGTCGTGTCCTGCGTGCAATGCCTGTGTAGAAAATTTTTGTGTGCTCATTTTTTATGTTTTTAAATAATTATTTTAGTTTTTGAAATAAAAAAGTCCCTTTGGTTTTAGATATTACCAAAGGGACTTTAATCGTTATAGATTTATTTATTCCAATCAGTTTAGGCAATATCTTTTCATGATGATTTGCATCATTTGCATTTGCATACAACAAATGTTCATTGGATTATTTTGGAATTTTAGGTTCATTTTGGTATAGGTTATAAAAAAAGCCTCTGAAAAATCAGAGGCTTTTAATTGTTTTTATATTTTATTAAATTTTAAACAATAGGGCACTCCGCGTAAATTTTACACATCATACACATCATATTGTTCAATTTAATAGTCATTTTTTCTTGTTTTGATGTCGCAAATGTAATCACATTTTTTTAATATCCAAATTATTTGAAAAATAAAAATCAATTTTAACAAATTATAATTTTTACTTTTCCTAAATTTGCCCACTGAATTACAGGAGGAAAAATTTGAACTGATTGCAACCTCGTTAAAAAATGCTAAAGCAGTAATTATTTACTTCTTTAGCGACCAACGCAACCAAGTCAGCTTCCTCAATTTTAATTAATAATATAAGGCTAAGTTCTATTTACAACAGTATTTGCGTTAGGGATTGAGCGGAAATCCTTTTATTGCCATTTCGCAATAAAAGATTGCAGCAAAAGCCCGACCCGCCAGCCGGCGGGTAACGCCCAAAAAATTGCTGTTTTTTAAGAATTAAACCTAAAATAACTAAAAAAATTATGTCATATTTATTTACGTCCGAATCTGTTTCAGAAGGACACCCGGATAAAGTTGCCGATCAAATTTCAGACGCACTAGTTGATAATTTTTTGGCTTTTGACCGCAATTCGAAAGTTGCCTGTGAAACTTTGGTGACGACCGGACAAGTGGTTTTGGCGGGAGAAGTAAAATCGAAAACGTATTTGGATGTTCAAAAAATAGCCAGAGACGTCATCAATAATATTGGGTACACCAAAAGCGACTATANNTTGGAACTTGCTGAATTGCGCAGGGAAAATAAGGAAATCACCTATTTGCGTCCCGACGCTAAAAGTCAGGTGACCATTGAATATTCTGATGACAATGTTCCTGTAAGAATCAATACCATTGTGGTTTCCACGCAACACGACGACTTTGGCCCAACCGATGAAGCGATGCTGGCTAAAATTAAAAGCGACGTAATTGCTATTTTAATTCCGAGAATGGTTGCCAAATTACCGAAAGGCTTACAAGCGTTGTTTAATGATGACATTATTTATCACGTAAATCCAACCGGGAAGTTTGTAATTGGCGGACCGCACGGTGATACCGGATTGACAGGCAGAAAAATTATTGTGGACACTTACGGAGGAAAAGGCGCACACGGCGGCGGGGCATTTTCAGGAAAAGATCCAAGTAAAGTGGACAGAAGCGGTGCCTATGCCACACGCCATATTGCCAAAAATTTGGTTGCCGCAGGTGTTGCCGATGAAGTTTTGGTGCAGGTTTCTTATGCCATTGGCGTTGCAAAACCTATGGGAATTTATGTAAATACCTACGGAACTTCCAAAGTGAAAAAATCGGATGGTGAAATTGCCGTTATTGTTGACCAGCTATTCGATATGCGTCCGGCCTTTATTGAAGAACGCTTAAAACTGCGCGAACCAATTTATCTGGAAACTGCGGCTTACGGACATATGGGAAGAAAAAACGAGGTTGTCAAAAAAACATTTGAGAATGTTGACGGCACCGAAATTACCATTGATGTAGAGCTTTTTACCTGGGAAAAATTAGATTTTGTACCTCAGGTTAAAGCAGCTTTTGGCTTGTAAAAACAGTTTAAATTTATCATTGCATTAAAATAAAAGCCTCAAGAAATTGGGGCTTTTGTTATTTATAAATATGCACAACTGCCATTGCGCAATCTTCTGGACTTTGCAGTTTAACAACTTTATTGATTGGATGCCGGATTACCAGTAATTCTCCTTGATTTAAATTTCTCTTTTCTGAACTAAAATCCACTTGCAATTTTCCTTCATAAACATAAAAAATAAGCAATTCACAAGGTGCATCCATCTGAAAATTCAAACTTTCATCCGCAGAAACAAAAACCGATGAAATTTTTCCTTCGGTGTTGCCTTTGGTCATTAAGTTAAAATCGACACAGGTTCCGACGGCGGAAGTTTCCCAACTACCATCAAAACAATCAATCTCCCTTTTATTCAACTGAACCTCGTGGTGATTTTTGTGCGACAATATAAGGCTTCCCTTCAAAACCATCAATTGGCGGGAAACGCCTGGAAGTATGGTGAAGTCAGATTTCTCAATTTCCACGGTGGCGGAGCTGATTCTAAAATCAAAATTACGGCTTGCATAATTTGCGGTTGACGGATAAATGAACAATTCAGTAGTGCTTCCGCCCGACCATTTGGTGGTTTTAAAATCTTCGGCTTTATAAATGTCGATGTTCATTTTTCAAAAAAATTATCTCCAAAAAACGTCA
>DPCK01000064.1:3257-10133 GCA_003516285.1 Lutibacter sp.
CTGAAAATGTTCCAGAATATGATTTTCATAAAACCAATCTGAATATGCCTTAATCCTTTCCGCAGCAATTCCTTTTGAAAAACCAACCTGAATTTTCCAGCAAAGCAACAATGCCTGATGGTGGTCTTTTGAATATTCCTGCAATGAGGGATTCCTTTTTATCGCCATAATTGTTATTAGAATTTGTTTATAAAAATCAAATTTTTAACTGAAATCGATTTTAATTACCCCGAATCATCGTCAGCACCATTTTAAATTTTTCGACTGCCTGTAAAGCGTGGCGAACATTGGCCGGCATAATAATGGTGTCTCCGGCTTCCAGAATATTTGATTTTCCGTCGATGATAATATCGGCTTTCCCGTCGACCACAAAAACAACCGCATCAAACGGCGTGGTATGTTCGCTCAACCCTTCACCTTTGTCAAAAGCGAACAAGGTAATGTTGCCGGTTTCCTTTTTCAGTATTTGTTTGCTGACTACGGCATTTTCCGCATAGGCAATGCTCTCGTTGAAAGAGAATTTCAACCCTTTGTCAAATTCGTTTTTTCCCATTTTTGAGGTATTTTTAGTTAAATTTTTTTCGTTTGCTATGGTTGTTTAAGGCAATCGCTTTTACACTTTTTAAAGTCTTTTATTTTTCCGATTTTAAACAGTTTAAAATTACTGATTAATTATCAAATTCTTTGAATTTGTTTATATTTAACAAAAATTAAACTGAAGGATTTTTCATCCTTCAGCATATAAAATTCAAAAAATGACAAAAAAATATTTTTCTGCGCTTGTTGCTGCCACGCTCACTTTTATAAGCTATTCACAGGAAACCCCAAAAGAAACTCCAAAATGGGATGTTGCAAACCCTGGCCCAACTTTTAATTACAAAACCCATAATTTCAGCACCGACGAAGGGACCTGGATGAATTTGGACGTAAGTCCGGACGGAAAAACCATCATTTTTGATCTTTTGGGCGATATTTACAGCCTGCCAATTTCAGGAGGAAAAGCAGCAGCGCTTCGCACTGGAATTCCCTATGAATTACAACCACGGTTCAGTCCTGACGGAAAACGCATTTCCTTTACCAGCGATGCCGGCGGAGGCGACAATATTTGGGTGATGAACGCCGACGGCAGCAATGCCAAACAGGTTACCAAAGAAGATTTTAAGTTGCTGAATAATGCATCCTGGATGCCAAATGGCAATTATTTGGTGGCTCGAAAACACTTCACTTCTGAACGTTCTTTGGGCGCCGGAGAAATTTGGCAATACCATATTTCCGGCGGAAGCGGCGTGCAATTGATCAAAAAAAGAACTGACCAAAAAGACATCAATGAACCTGTTATTTCTCCCGACGGAAAGTTTATGTATTACAGTGAAGATGTAACGGCAGGCGGCATTTTTGAATACAACAAAGATGCAAATAAGCAAATTTATGCCATAAAACGCTACGACTTTGAAACCGGAGAAACTGACAAAATCACAGGCGGACCTGGCGGTGCGGCCAGACCTCAACTTTCAAGAGACGGAAAATTATTGGCTTTTGTTAAAAGAGTAAGAACCAAAACCGTTTTATATATTCACAATTTACAAACCGGGGAAGAATGGCCTGTTTATGATGATTTAAACAAAGACCAGCAAACATCCTGGGCCATTTTTGGGGTGTATCCAAATTTTAACTGGGTGCCCAACAACGAAGAAATTGTGATTTGGTCAAAGGGAAAATTTCAAAAAGTGAACATCAAATCCAATGCTGTTTCCGAAATTCCTTTTACTGTTGATGTGGCTATTGACATCGCGGAAAGGGTTCATTTTGAAACACCGGTTGATGATACTGAGTTTGATGTAAAAATGATTCGGGATGCGGTTACTTCACCCGATGGAAAAACAATTGTTTTTAGGGCTTTGGGCTATTTGTGGACAAAAAACGTACCCAGCGGCACGCCAAAAAGACTGACCTCAGGAACCGATTTTGAGGCAGAACCTGCTTTTTCGCCAAACGGAAAAGAAATCGTTTTTGTGACCTGGAACGATTTAGAACTTGGATCAATCAGAAAAATTCCAGTTTCTGGCAGCAATTCAACAAAAATAACTTCAGAAAAAGGCATTTTTAGAACGCCTTCTTTTTCATCGGATGGCCAAAATATAGTATTTAGAAAAGAATCCGGCAACAACGACCAAGGACATTCTTTTACTAAAAATCCGGGCATTTATTCAATGAACGCAATGGGTGGAAATCAAAAATTTATCAGTAAAAATGGTGAATACCCAACATTTACCAAAGACGGAAAACGTATTTTTTACCAAACAGGAGGCGCTTTCTTTGGTGAGCTTACCAAAACGCTAAAAAGCGTTGATTTAAACGGAAAGGACGAACGCACCCATATTCAATCCAAATACGCAAACAGACTGGTTCCTAGTCCGGACAATAACTGGATTGTTTTTTCCCATTTGCACAAAGTGTATTTGGCGCCGCTTAACCTCAACGGCCAAACGGCAGATTTAGACAATAAATCGACGGCGGTTCCGGTTTCAATATTGGCAAAAGATGCAGGAATTAACTTGCATTGGTCGGTTAACAGCAAACAAGTGATGTGGACGCTGGGCGATACTTATTTTAAAAATGACATTAAAGACCGTTTTATTTTTTTACCGGATTCTCCCAATAAAGTGGAAGAACCATCTGCCACAGGCATTGCGATTGGATTAAAATCGAAAGTGGACAAGCCAAAGGGCAGCATCGCATTCAAAAATGCACGAATTATCACCATGGAAGGTGATGAAGTGATTGAAAACGGAAGCATTGTGATCAACCAAAATCGTATAGAAGCCATCGGAAAAGCTTCTGAAGTTGCCATTCCAATCAATGCTAAAGTCTATGATATTGCCGGAAAAACCATTATGCCAGGAATTGTGGATGCACACGCACACGTTGGTGGTTTCCGTTATGGAATGACGACCCAACAAAACTGGCAATTTTACGCAAATTTGGCTTACGGAGTCACAACATCCCACGATCCGTCAGCCAATACCGAAACAATTTTTACCCTTGTAGAAATGATTAAAAGCGGTGCATTGGTAGGGCCTCGTCTTTACTCAACCGGTTATATTCTTTATGGTGCCGAAGGTGATTTTAAAGCGGTGATCAACAATTTGGACGATGCGCGTTCAAGCATTAAAAGAACGAAGGCCTTTGGAGCGCTTTCGGTAAAAAGTTACAACCAGCCACGTCGCGACCAACGCCAGCAAGTGTTACAGGCTGCCCGTGAAGAAGGTATCAATGTGGTTCCTGAAGGCGGTTCTACCTTTTTTCATAACTTAACGATGGTCATTGACGGACATACCGGAGTGGAACACAACATTCCTGTAGCGCCTGTTTATAAAGACGTTCTTGAACTTTGGGGCGCCAGCGAAGTTGGTTATACGCCAACGTTGATTGTAAATTATGGCGGACTGAATGCTGAAATTTATTGGTATCAAAAAACCAATGTTTGGGAAAATGAAAAATTGCTGCAATTTACGCCAAGAAGCATTATTGATGCGCGTTCCCGTCACAGGATGATGATTCCTGACGAAGAATACGACAATAGCCACGTGCTCACTTCAAAAACGGTAAAAGCATTGACAGATAATGGCGTAAAAGTGAATTTGGGCGCACACGGACAATTGCAGGGAATGGGAGCACATTGGGAATTGTGGAGCCTTCAACAAGGCGGAATGAGCAATATAGAAGCCTTAAAAACCGCCACCATCAACGGTGCAAATTATATTGGCGCCGGAAAAGATATAGGTTCTTTAAAAGTGGGTAAAATGGCAGATTTGCTTGTTTTGGAGAAAAATCCTTTGGAAAATATCCAAAACTCAAACAGCTTGATTTTTACGATGGCAAACGGAAGGTTGTACGACAGCAGCACGATGAATGAAGTGGGCAACGAACCTAAAGCACGCGCCCAATTTTATTGGGAAAACAATAAATACAACGCCTCATTTCCGTGGCACGAAGAAAGCAACAGTTTTATGGTGCAGGAATGCTGCGGTGCCGGACATAATTAGAAAGAAAATTTAACTTCAAACAATATTTATAAAGAAATTCACTTAAAAATTAGTTTAACCGCAACGTTCGCAAAGAAGGCGCAATGTGTTAAGTTTTAAAATAAGCACTTTGCGTCCCTTGTGAAAAACCTAGCGATCCTTGCGGTTAAAAAATGAGTAATTAAGCCAAATCATTTGTTTTTAGTTCTTTATTTTTATATATTTCTTCAAATCGGAAGTTAAAATTTGATCCAATTCTTTTTCGTTCCCTAAACTTGTTTCGACGAAAACCATGCCAAAAAACGGATACTCATTGAAATCCACTTTTCTCAATTCCATCGGATTTTCAAAATCAGAAAGCAGCAACTCATAGTCGAAAGACACAATGTTGTTTTCTGGAATTCCCGAATTGTTATCCAGCAAAATAAGGCTGTATTTTTTGTTTTTTCCTTTTTTAAACAATTCCTTCCAATTTGGTTTTGTGCCGTTTAAAAAATATAGGTAAGAATTAAATCCATACGCAAAATATGACAAATCGGCCGTGGTGCACCAGCCGCCAAAACGCATCGGGTTGACTTCAATAGGAATGATGGTTCCATTTTTATCAATGCGAACTTCCACGTGAAAAGGAAAATTTTTCAAATTGACCAGTTTGCCAAGTGAATTCAGAAATTCCTGCATCGTTGGCAGGTGCTTTTCAATAATTTCTTCGGAAGTGGTGTACACCCTGTCGTTTACATCTTTTCCCGTTGAAAATCGGTGATGCAGCATAGAGAGAATTACCGGTTCGCCATCTTTGTTGAAATAACAGTCCATCGCATATTCCTCACCTTCAATGCATTCCTCAACAATAAAATTGGAAGTATCCACCACTTCATTTGGGTAAAAGCTCCTAATTTCAGCGATATCATTCGTGATTTTGTTTAAAACGAATGGCCATTCTTCAGAATTGTCAACTTTATGCACACCCAAACTAAAAAAGCCAACCGCCGGTTTTATGATAAACGGAAATTTTATAGTCGACAGGGATAAATGCGCCAAATCTTCAAATTTAATCCCTTTAAAAAAGTAATCGGGAAAAGTGTTTTTCAGCAACTCCCGAAACTTAATTTTGTTTTTGAAAACCTGGATTTGGTTTGGCAACTTTGTGGAAGCCAGGTTTTTTTCAATCCAGCTGATGGTGTTTTCAGAGTTGGTATAAACTAGACAGTTCGTGTTATTTTTGATAAATTTCACTGCGTCATTTTCTGAAATCCAATTTAACGAATCGTCGGAAATCATTGTTCTCGCTGCTTCGGTGGACACAATTTCGAGTTGGTTTTCTTTGATGGTTCTTAATAGAAATGAGGAAATATAAGGTTGATCAATTAGAATCATTTTGGAGGTTTTGTTTCTTAATTTGAAGTGGATATGTTAAACTTTAGATGTTATATGTTTTGCTTCCAAAGGAATTAATCCTTTTGTCGACGTATTAAAAAATTTTGGAATATTACGGCTTTTTGTCGGATGCTTTATCCCCACTCTTTTCGTCACTTTCTTTGGTGTCATCGTTTTTTCTGAAACCTATCAAGTTGCGGTATTTGAGTTCCGTTCTTTTTAATTCCGCTTCCAAATTTCTATATTTGGTAATGTCTTTAATGGTAATTACCGCTGCAACTACTTGGTTTTTTTGATCCAATATTGGCCTTCCGCTTAATAAAACCCGTTTCTTTTTTTCCAATTTAGCGTTCCAGAGCACCACATCCACATCATCAGTCGGTTCTCCCGCCAAGGCACGTTCAGCTGGTAGTTTTTGAGTTGGAAATATTGTTTTTCCGTCGGGGAAATACAGTTCGAAATGCTCGGAAAAATTGGCAGAAATCTTAGAGTCATCTTCAATTCCGAACAATTCATTCGCCATATTATTTGCCAAAATCACCTTTTTGTCTGAATTTGCGACAATAACGCCATCGCTGATATTCTCCAAAATCAAGTTTAATTTTTGCTCATTTTCATATAAATCGTTCAGCGCTGCCTGTTCTTCTTCTTCAAGTTTTAATTGGGCTGTAATATCACGGGCAATGGCGTATAAAAGTCCGGTGGAAGCATCCGAAGTTGCCGTCCACGACAACCATTTTATATCGCCATCCTTGCATACCCATCGATTTTCAAAATCAACCAGCGGTGTTCCCTTTTGAAGTTCCTCAATGGCTTTTTCAGTAGCGGCTAAATCCTCAGGAAAAATATAGTTTGTAAAAGGTTTGCTTTTTAATTCCAAATCACTGTATCCCAACACCTTACTTAAGGATGGGTTAATTTTTATAAATTCATTTTTAGAAGCGACAACCAAAATATCTACAGACATATTGAAAAAAGTATCAGCACCTTTCAATGATTCTTCATATTCTTTATTGGCCGTAACATCTCTTGCAACCGCATAAAAAAGTCCGTTTTCAACATCGGGATAAGTTGTCCAGCTCAGCCATTTTAAGGAACCATCCTTGCAAACAAAACGGTTTTCGAAATTCGCAGTGATGACGCCCGACTTCAGTTTTGCCACTTCTTGCAAGGTGGAATCAATGTCTTTCGCATATACAAACGACATAAACGGTTTACCCAAAAGCTCCTGCTCGGTATATCCCAATATTTTTGTGGTTGCCGGATTTACTTTCAAAAAAGTGTCGTTTGTTGAAATAATCAACATATCGCCAGAAANNCCCACAGCAAAAACCCTGTGTGCCGCATCAAACAAAGGAAATTTAACAGCCAAATAGGTATGTAAGCCGTCCGATTGCTCAAGAACTTCTTCCACCTGAATTTCCTTTTCCAATTTTACGGCTTCCAAATCTGTGCTTCGATACCTATCAGCCGT
>DPCK01000131.1 GCA_003516285.1 Lutibacter sp.
ACATAGAAGAAATAACGGATTGCCACTAAACTATTCCGACAATTCTTTGGATTATGTTTCCAATATTATGCATTTAATGTTTAAAATTCCTACAGAGCAATATGTGTTAAATCCTATCGCTGTTAAAGCACTGGATGAATTATTAATATTGCACGAAGATCACGAACAAAACTGTTCAACATCAACTGTTCGTATGGTAGGTTCATCCGGTGCAGGATTGTTTGCATCGGTATCTGCGGGTGTTTCAGCGTTGTGGGGACATCTTCACGGTGGTGCAAATCAGGCTGTATTGGAAATGTTGGAAGAAATTGAAAAAGATGGCGGTGATGTTGAAAAGTTTATCAATAGGGCAAAAGACAAAGATGATTCTTTCCGTTTGATGGGATTTGGACATAGGGTTTACAAAAACTTTGATCCAAGAGCCCGAATTATCAAAAAAGCGGCTGATGATTTGTTTGCGGATCTTAATTTGAGTGATCCAGTTTTAAAAATTGCAAAACACTTAGAGGAAGTTGCGCTTAAAGATCCATATTTTGCTGAACGTAAATTATACCCTAACGTAGATTTCTATTCTGGAATTATATACAGAGCTTTGGGAATTCCTGTAGCTATGTTTACGGTGATGTTTGCAGTTGGCCGTTTACCAGGATGGATTGCACAATGGAAAGAAATGCGTGAAAACGGAGAACCAATTGGCCGTCCACGTCAATTATACGTTGGTGAGCCATTACGTCCATTTAAAGAATTTAAGGAAAGATAATTATAAATTTTTTTTAAATTTATAAAGAAACCTCATATTATTTATGGGGTTTCTTTATTTTTACAGTTAAAATTTTATTTATGATAAAACTGAATGTTCACAATGAAACTTCCCGCCTTAGAGCTGTGGTTTTGGGCACTGCCGTCAGCAATGGACCAACGCCAAAAATTGAGGAGGCATATGATCCTAAATCATTGGAACATATTAAAGCAGGAACCTATCCTGTTGAAAAGGATATGGTTGAAGAAATGGAAGCTTTTAACAAGGTTTTCGAAAAATACAACGTAAAAGTGTACCGGCCAAAAGTATTTGAAAATTACAATCAGATATTCACGCGAGACATTGCCTTTGTGGTTGAAGATAAATTGTTTAAATCGAATATTTTACCCGATAGGGAAAAAGAAATTGAAGCCATTCAGTATGTGCTGGATCAAATTGATCCAAATAATATTATTGAAACTTCTGATGATGTCCATTTTGAGGGCGGTGACGTAATGTTATGGCAAAACCATATTTTTATTGGCACCTATAAAGGCGATGATTATAAAAATTTGATTACTGCCAGAACCAATATGAAAGGAGTCAATTTTATCAAAAATTTATTTCNNCTTCATTTGGATTGCTGTTTTCAGCCGGTTGGCAAAGATAAAGCCATCATACATAAAGAAGGTTTTAGAGATGAAAACGATTACCATTATTTGGTGAATTTATTCGGAAAAGAAAATTTGTTTCACATCACCAAAGATGAAATGTACCAAATGTTTTCAAACGTTTTTTCAATTTCAGAAGAAGTGGTGGTTTCGGAAAAAAACTTTACTCGATTAAACAATTGGTTAAGAGCACAAGGTTTTACGGTAGAAGAAATCCCCTACGCAGAAATATCAAAACAAGAAGGTTTATTAAGATGTTCAACATTGCCTTTAATAAGAGATTAATTTTATGGAACAAATTACAAATACAATTTTAATGATTCGCCCAGTCTCATTTCGAATGAATGAGCAAACGGCCGTAAACAATTACTATCAAAAAGTTTTGGAAAGCATAACACCCGAAACGGTCCAATTTAGGGCATTGCAAGAGTTTGATGATTTTGTTGAAAAATTACAGGCAATTGGCGTAAATGTGATTGTCATCGATGACACCAAAAATACCGACACGCCAGATTCCATTTTCCCAAACAATTGGATCTCATTTCACGAAAATGGTGATGTTGCTTTATACCCGATGT
Organism: Lutibacter sp.; assembly: GCA_003516285.1. Classification (GTDB taxonomy): domain Bacteria; phylum Bacteroidota; class Bacteroidia; order Flavobacteriales; family Flavobacteriaceae; genus Lutibacter. The sequence goes on from DPCK01000131.1 coordinate 1,989, forward strand.
TTGCCGAAAACAGAAGATTGGAAAGGCGAGAGGACATCTTGGAAGCGCTGGAAGATTTAGGCTATCAAATCAATAATGTGGTGGATTACACTTCTGCGGAAGAAGAAAAAATATATTTGGAAGGCACAGGAAGTTTGTTGTTAGACCGAGTGAACGGGAAAGCATATTGCGCTTTGTCGCCAAGAGCTGATGAGGATTTATTGATAGAATTTTGTGAAGATTTTGAGTTTACCCCTGTTTCTTTTGTCGCAAATCAAACGTTGAATGAAAAGAGGGTTCCAATTTATCACACCAATGTGATGATGTGTTTGGGTGAAAAATTTTCAGTCATTTGTTTGGACAGCATTGACAATAAAAAGGAACGGAAAGAGATTATCAAACATTTAAAGGAAGACAGAAAGGAAATTATTGCTATATCAGAAGAGCAAGTAAATAATTTTGCCGGCAATATGTTGCAGGTATTGGGAAAAAATGAAGAACGTTATATTGTGATGTCGAACTCGGCTTATGAAAGTCTGACAAAACAGCAACTCAATCAAATTGAAAAACACGGCAAAATACTTTACAGTTCCTTAGATACCATAGAAGCTTGCGGTGGCGGAAGCGCACGTTGTATGATGGCGGAAGTTTTTTTACCAAAAAATGAAGAATAAATTATAAAATCAGTTTTGAAAAATGCTTTCTAAAAAAACAAAATACGGACTTAAAGCGTTGAGTTATCTTGCCAAACAAGAGACAAATGTTCCAATATTAATTTCAGATATTTCTGAATCGGAGAACATTTCAAAAAAGTTTTTGGAAAGTATTTTATTGACGTTGAAAAAGAGCGGAATTCTCTCTTCCAAAAAAGGAAAAGGGGGCGGTTATTATTTGATTAAAAATCCGAAGGAAATAAAAATTTCTACAATAATTCGGTTGCTTGAAGGACCAATAGCGATGTTGCCCTGCGTTAGTTTAAATTATTACGAAAAATGTGATGACTGTAAAAGCGAAGAGCGTTGCAGCTTAAATATTTTAATGGCTGAAGTCCGTGACAGTACCTTGAAAATTCTTGAAAATAAGACCTTGGCTAATTTTCATTGCGGAACTGATGATTAAATTAGGATGCTGTTTATAAGTAAAAAAGACTGTCTTTTCAGACAGTCTTTTCTTTAATTATGCTTTTACTAAAATTGGAATTTTAATATCAAACAATGCTGTTCTTAAAGTTTCCAACTCGTTTAACAAGCTTTCTTTATTCGATTCAAAATAAATTTTTGATTGGGAAAATAATTGTTGGTAATATTCAATGCCTTCATTTAAATTGGTTTGAAAAGCAGTTAAATATTTTTGATTTTTTGCATTAAAGGAATCACTTAGCTCCTCTACTTTATTGGAAAAATAATCAACGTACATCGCCAATTCTTTGATGAACATATGCGGACGATTTTTTGTTTCAATCACATTTGCTCTTCCATAAATATGGTTTACCATTTCTTTTAACGAAAGGTCTTTTGTGAAATAAGCCATATTTGGACCCGGGCAAATGGCAACACCTTGTTTCTCGCCTTTTCTTTCTATGTCATAGCTTAAGAATGCAGCATTGGCCAACCCTTCGCACAAACAAGCTTTTTCCGTAATTTTATTTGCTTTTTCGGCAAACTCACTTTCGCTCAAATTTTCGAGTTTTAGATCATTTAATTTGAGGGTTTGGTATTTTTTTGATGCCGTGCAAATTACTTTTTCGGTGTATTCCGTATTTGAGGACAGAAATTTTTTGGTACAGGCACTGCCAGCTTTGTCAGCGGCAATTCTTTCATTTTTAAGAATCTCATTGGTNNGTGGTTACTTCAGGAACCAATAAAAATGGAGAACCCCAACCAACAGAATCAATATTGTAATTGTCCATTAAAAATTCGTGTTCTTCGTAAGTGCCAACACCGCCCTGAACGGTAATTACCAAACTTAATGGTTCGGTTGGAATGTGTTTTTCTTTGCTTTTTAACGCTTCAACCAAAATGCCGTGAATCTCATCAATTAAAGCAGTTTTATTCATTTTAAATTCCTCTAAAATTGGGCCCAATAAATAACCATCAGAGGCAAAAGCGTGACCGCCACAGTTTAAACCGGATTCAATTCTGTACTCAGAAACCCAAAGTCCTTTTTTTGCTAAAAATTTTCCTTGAATAATGGCCGATCTGTAATCGCTAACTTTTAAAATGATTTTCTTTTTCAGCTGATTGTTTTCATTCGGAAAAAAATCGTTGAAATTTTCAAAATAACTGTATAATCTTGGATTCATACCTGCAGAAAGTACCACAGATGATTCCAAAGTGCTGTTTGCAAAACCTCTCAATGCTGCGTGGGCATCATTGAATTCTATTGGCAATAAGTCTTTTCTGCTATAATTGGGCTTGTCCAACTTGGTCATAATATTTACATCAATACTGCCTGGTTTAAGATTGTTTTGAATCCAATTGCTTAAATCTTCCTTTACTGTATTATGTTGTATGGCTTGAATGAAATTTTGTTTTAGTTCTGAAAAATCTGGAAGCATTTCCATATATTTTTCAAATTCACTGTTTTTCTGTTCGAAGCTCTTTTTAAGATTTTCAAATTTTTGTTTTACAATGATATCTACTGTATTTAAATAGGAAGTAATTCTTTTAGCTCTATAATCCTCTACTTTTGTTGAAATTTCCTGATATGGGATTTTAAATTTTCCTGAATAATATTCATTCATTTTTTCAATGATGATGTCATCAACAATAGAAATGACGGAAGAAATACCATATTTTGCAATTTTAATAGGGGTGTCTATTGTAAAAGCAATCCCCATTACCGGTACGTGAAATGAATGTGGGTTGTTTTTTTGTTGCATACTTTTTTGGCCTTAAATTATTTTTTGCAAATAATTATTATTTTTGGGTACAAATGTAGGCAACTCTAAGTTATTATTAGTTAAATGTTTAATAAATAGTGTTTATTTTTAATCAAATTTGCGTTTATAGTATTGGTTTTTTGGGCAATTTTTCAATATAAAAGACAAAATATTTTTTTCTGTATGTGATTTTTTTAGTTCATAAAATTAAAAAAGCCGGCTTATATATTATGAGCCGGCTAACATTTTAATCTATTTTATTGCGATTAGTTTCCAGTAACACTTCCTCCTGATGAGGTATTTTTATCTACGGTTTCAGGACTTCCTTCATAATCAATATCGGCGCCACTGCTTGCTTTTGCCGTTAATTTACCGGTAACATTTACATCAATATTGGCGCCGCTGCTTGCCTTTGTTATGGCATTTACAACTTTAAGATCTTTGGCGTTGATGGAACTTCCGCTACTCGAGTTTGCAGTGAATGAATTGGACTTTCCAACAATGGTGATATTTGAGCCGCTTGATGATTCACTGGTGATTTCATTGGCAATGGTGCGAATTTTCATAGTGCTTCCGCTGCTTGAGTTAAGTTCTAATGTCTCAGCCTGTATGGTGTTTTCCGATTTAACGGAGGCGCCGCTTGAAGCCTTTATTTTTGAAATGTTTTCAGTGGTTAAAAACACATTTCGTGCTTTTGCCTGATAAACACTTTTTTCAAAATAAATGTTCAACTCATTATTTTTTACTTCCGTAATCAATAAATCTATCACATTTTCATCTGCTTCAACACTTAAACTTGTCGGATTTCCTTGAGAAATGGTTAAATTAATTCCTTGTTGTACGTTTATTATTTCAAAATCTGATCTGATTGTTCGGTCTTCTGAAACCACATTTCTGTTTCCTTTTATGCCAACAACGCCATCAAAAATACATGAAGATGTTGTGAAAAGAAGGGTCAGATAAATTGAAATTAAAATGGTAATTCTTACTAAAGTTTTCATTGTTTGGTTGTTTTTAGGTCAAAAGTATTTTAAAATGAAACTAATTGCTATTATTTTAAGATGACTTGTTGAATTTGATGGCTGAATTGTCATTATCCAATTTTGACGCCATTTTTATCAATTTTTACTTCAGCATCTTTATCGCCATCATTCACTTTTATTTCAACACCGTTTTCGTCAATATTTAACTTAAAGTTTTCATTATTGCTTTTAAAATCATTGCCAAATATACTTGGGTCACAGTCCAAACATTCCAAACCATTTTCAGTCATTTTGAAATAATGTTTTGGCATATCGCCATCATAAATATTTTGAACATTGTCTACATCATTCAAATAGGTTTGTGTTGATGCATCTAAATAAACAATGGAATTAACAGGTAAATAAACTGTTATGTCAATTAACTGGTCCTTGAATTTATTTTTTAAATCGGATA
>DPCK01000096.1 GCA_003516285.1 Lutibacter sp.
GAATATGTATAAAATAACAGTCGAAGGAAATATCATTATAAACGAGCAGGATCATTGTTCGATTACAATTACCGGAAATATATATCCTGTTTGCTATTACCCTCTTGCCTCACTCGAATTTGGAAGTTTTGAGGGAACCGGTGTAATAAATTTAGGAGCCAGAAAGCTTGCTGACCTGAATGGTAAAAAGTTTCGTGTATATGGTAGTCCCTTCGATGGTGTTACTTTCTGGAGTGGGAATCATAATACCGGTGATTTTCATTTGAAAATAACAGATAATCTGGTGATTAATAATTGACCCTGTTCGTTAGGCTTAAAACAATTAAGGATCAATGAACCATCTCTAAAATAACAATTATGTTTTTAAGGCTATTTAGATGCAATTGAAATTCAACGTTTTTATAACAAATAAATTTAAATACAATAATTTTTTTACCATATACTAATGTACTGGTGGATTAAGAACAGATAGTAAGAAGTCATAAAGAATTATTTCAGGAGGGATCCGAAAATCCTGTAAAAAGAGTAGGAAATAAAAAATTAAAAACTAGAAATAATGAAAAAAACAGTCTTTCAAATCACAGTATTGTCTTTGTTTTTAATTATGGGTTGCTCAAAAGATGAGGCGATAACTAACGAACAAGAACCTTTCTCAATTGAAGAGAATAACCAACCAATAGTTAATGGAAATAAGCCGGGACTTGTAAATGCAAAGTTTGGTACAATAAGTTTTTTTAGTACCTCCATTAAAAATGGTGATTTTATTAAAGAATGGACACAAGAAGCTGTGAATCCATATCCTAATATTAAATTAGACAGAAAATTACTTCGTAACGGAACATTTAAGGGAAATTTATCTGGGTTCGGAAAAATTAATTCGACTTTAAATTCTACTTACACATTTATTTCTTGTGAACCAGCACTTATTGATTGTCCGCCAAATTGTGGAGAACCTATGATGTATAAACTTATAGCTGACGGAACAATTTATATAAGTACGAGGGATTATTGTTCAATTACCATTACAGGAAATCTTTATCCTTGGTATTACACGGATATACAGTTTGATGGCGGATTGTTTATAGGAACTGCCACAACTCATTCAGGTTATGGTAAACTTAAAAATTTTAATAAAACTTTTTGGATTTGGAGAAAAGGTATGGACAGACGGGGTATTAATTTAACAACGGGAGAAATGAGCTTAGATATTATGGAATAGTTTATAATATTTAAAATTATTTCAAGTTAACAATTTACAATAAACTGTGTAAACCTAAAAAATATTGGGGTTCTTTGACACTGAGATTTTTTGGTTTACTTTTTTATGGAATTCTGTCAAGATAATGTTTAGTCAAAATTTTCAATTCTCTATCTTTCTAAATGTTTAACCATTAAACGATTTAACGCAAAAACAAATAAACAAATAAACAACTATCAAAACTTCACATCCATTTTAATATTCAGTACACGTTGCGTCATATAATTTGGAATGCCATAAAATTGTTTGGAATACACATCGCGTACCCAAGTATTTGTGATGGCATTTTGCACATCAAACATATTGAAGATTTCAAAACCTACAGACAATTCTTTAAATTCGCTTAGCCAGCCACTTTGATATTGGTTTTTGGCATCGGCAAAAACATAAGAAATTCCAATATCGGCTCTTTTGTAGGAATTTAACCGATTTTGATATTGGTACGGATTTGAATAGGAAGGAGAACCACCGGGTACGCCGGTATTGAATACCAAATTTAAGTACATTTTAATGTTTGGAATGTTTGGCACATAATCCTGAAATAACATTCCAAATTTAAAACGCTGGTCGGTGGGACGCGGAATATAACCTTGGTTGTTTTTATTTTCTTCCGTTTTTAAAAATCCGATGCTCACCCAGCTTTCCGTTCCTGGTACAAATTCTCCGTTCAATCTCAAATCGATGCCGGTGGCGTAAGCAATTGCATCGTTATCTGCGCTGTAACGCACTTTTACGTTATCAACAGTATAAGTATTTACATCGGTTAAATGTTTGTAATAAACTTCAGAAATTAGTTTAAAAGGCCGCTCCCAAAGTTTGAAACTATAATCGTTGCCCAAAATTACCTGCAACGATTTTTGCGCATCAACAGTCGGAATTACCATTCCTGTATAGTCTCTAAGTTCTTTGTAAAAAGGCGGTTGGTTGTACATTCCGCCCGAAATTCTGAAAAGTATATCCTTTTCCCAGTCTGGTTTTATGGAAAACTGTCCGCGCAAACTGTAGCTTGTTTTGTTAACTTTTTCAGAAATTTGATCATTCACGCTCCAATTATGGGAACGCAAACCAACATTGTACCAGATTTTATGATTGTTCCAGAAAGCATTTTTACTGTATTGCGCAAACCAAACCAACCGATTGATGGCAACGTGATTGGTGGCGCGGTTGCTTTGAAAAGGAAGTAATTCTCCAGTAAATGGTTCATAAGGCTGATTGTTCGATATGAAATTTGGCGGACGAACGCTAAATCCCAAAGAATCGATCACTTCCCATTCATTTAAGCGGTCTTTTGTGTCTTCATTTTGATATTTTATGCCAAAATCTATTTGGTGGTTGTTCTTTTTGAAGGTGCCGTTTATTTCAATATTGTTAATTAATGCATCCAAATCGTTTCGGGCGTGACTTAATTGTGAGCCGATTCCTTCATAAAATGAAACATCCCCAAAATTGTCTGAACCAAAATCGCTGTTCACTTCCCCCAAATTATAACTGGCCAAAACATCATAATATTCTTCTTCAATGGTGTGGTAGCTAGAAGTTGTTACATTGATATTTAAATTTTCATTTACTGCATAACTTCCTTTTAAAGCGCCAAATACCGTTTTGAATTTATCTTTCTCTTGGCCTTCATAATAAACAATCAATTCTTGCGGATTTGTAATGGTTCCAAATTTTGTCCTTCTTGATTTTGGTGTAAAATTGTAATTGTTGAGCGAAAAATTGCCCAGAAAATCGATTTTTAATTTGGGATTTACCGAATAAGACAAATATGTTTGCGCATCCGTAAAATTTGGATTTGAAGTTGTTTCAACATCTTTACTGTTAATAAACAAGCTGTTATCTCGATATCTGACACCCACCAAAGCGCTTAATTTGTTTTGAAACATAACGCCTTCCACCGTGGCGCTTCCGCCCAACAAACTTGCATTGATGGTGGTTGCCAATGCTGTTAGCGTTCTGTAAGTAATGTCTAAAACTGAGGAAAGTTTGTCACCGTATTTTGCCTGAAAACCACCTGCCGAGAAATTGACGTTTTGCACCATCGCACTATTCACAAAACTCAAACCTTCCTGTTGTCCGGAACGCACTAAAAATGGACGATAAACCTCGATGCCGTTAACATACACCAAATTCTCATCAAAATTTCCGCCTCGCACATTGTATTGTGTGCTTAATTCGTTGTTGTTATTGACTCCGGGCAACGTCATTAAGATATTTTCAACGCCTTGATTTGCACCCGGAATTTTTGCAATATCGGTCGGATTTACTTTAATAAAACCTTTGGCGTCTTTTTTTACATCTTTGACAATGACTTCATTGATGACTTCCGTTTTAGGTTCTAAAATGGGTGAAAATTGCAGTACTTTATTTTTTGGCAGATTTACAATTTTAACTAAAGTGGTGAAAGAAAGATGGCTAAATATTAAGGCAGTTTCTGTATTTGCAGGTATTTTTAATACATATTCCCCATTTTCATCAGAAGTGGTTCCGGTACTTAAAAAGGTAATTGCAACGCCTTCAATCGGTGTTTTATAAGTGGTTTTTACAACACCTTTAACAGTTGCCGTTTGGGCTGTTGTTAGTGTTATCGCCAATAAAAAACAAAAAGTTAGCGTTGCTGTTTTTAGCATTTAATTTTATATTTTTCTGAAGAAAGTTGCGTTCAGCGTATTTGTATTGCCAACATTGTCGGTTACCGTTACTTTTAATTCGTGTTTTGAATCGGTAAAAACCAGATCTTTAAAATCATACGTTAAAACGCCCGTAGTTACATCATATTCCATTAAAATCCATTGTCCGTTAATTTCAGCCCTGTAAGAATTAATGCCCGATTTATAATCGAAAATCTTAACTTTTAGCGTTTCGTGATTCGTAATCCATTGGTCTTTTTTAAAATTATGCAACTGAATATTTGGCGCATCTTTGTCCGACAGCAATGTAAATTTTCCCAATTTTTTTGTTGAAGCATAAAAAATGGAATCTTTTTTCACCGTTGATTCATAGCTTTTATTTCCTTTTTTATTGATGGAAGCGATATACATTTGTTTTTTTTCTTCTTCAGAATATTTTGAAACATCAAAAGTAATGGTATAATTATAATGAATTGGAACATTTGGGGAATGTACTTTGACAACAGAATCTACCACATCAAAATCCAGCCATAAATCTGAATAAAAAGTATTTTTGGGAAATGCAACCGTGACGCCATTTTTACTGAATTGATTAAATTGGGTGTAATTAATTTTATATGGAGTTACAGTTTCGGTTTTTCTGACTAAAATAGTATCGTTTTTTCCAACAATGGGCACGGTTAATTTTTGTGTATTGCCGCTAAAATCTTTTGCAATAATTTCCACATTATAAGATTTTTTGTCTTCAATGCTTAAATATCCATTATTAACGGAAGCTGCGTACATATTTAATTTATTTGATGGCTCTATAAAACACTTCTGAATTCTTTGGCCCATTTTATCAAGCCTTTCATAATCAACCAATAAATTAATGTATTTGTCTTCAGAAAAGGCTAAAACACTGGCCTTAAATTCGTGAAATTTTTCACCATTTACAGAAAGTTCCAAACTGTATAATCCATTTTGATTGATGGCATTATCCAATTGATCATAAGCATTTACGCCAAAACCAATTTTTCCGAAGGCATTAATTTTGTCGGCTTGTAAATCCCCATTATTTAATTTTTTGAAGGTGAGTTGTAACGGAATATTAACCTGGTTAATTTGAGAATCATCACTTAAAGAATAACCAACCAAGGTATTGATTGTCGGTCGTTTAGAGTCGTTTATTTGAATGCCAAAAAGGAATGGATTTATTGTTTTTTCTGTTGAAGAATCTCTAATTTCAAAATGCAAATGAGGTCCCATAAATCCGCCCGTGCTGCCGCTTAATGCAATAATTTCGCCTTTTTTGATGGGCAATTCCGAAGCAGAAGGATACGCCTGAATTTCAAAACTTTCATTTTTATATTGTTGTTTTCTAATATAAGCTTCAATGCGGTCACTAAACTTTTGTAAATGTCCGTAAACAGTTGTGTAACCATTGGAATGCGTAATATAAAGTGCTTTTCCATAACCCCAATGAGCAATTCTAATTCGAGAAATATAACCATCTGCCGAGGCCAATACATTTAATCCTTCTCTTTGTTGCGTTTTAATATCGAGCCCTGCATGAAAATGATTGGGACGCAATTCGCCAAAAGTCCCCGATAATATCAAAGGAATATCAAGCGGACTGCCAAAATAATTTGTTGGATAGGTATTTTGCATAGTAACAGTCGCCTGCCCATATGCAAGTATGTTGGAACAGAGAATAAAAATCGCTATTAGTTTTTTCACAAATATTATTATTTAATTTGTGCTAAAATACTAAATTATATTTTTTATAAAGTTTAAATTATTAATCATTTAGCACAAAAGGATTAAAGTTTTTTATAAAATACAAAAAAAACAGTTGTAATATTGCGTTACTAACACTAACTTTGTATTTATAGTTTATATTCCTAAAGCAAATATGAGTTCTATAATACAAGTAGTTAATTTAGTCGAAGATAAACTCAAAAAACTTTTAGAAAATTATCATTTTTTGAAGGAAGAAAATGAGTTTTTATTCAATAAAATAGCGTTATTGGAGAATGAGTTGGCAGAAGGAAAGCAAATTTTTAATGAAATTGAAAAGAAATACCAAACATTAAAAATTGCAAAAACTTTAGAAGGCAGTAAAGAAGACAGAAGGGAAACGAAACTTAAAATAAATGCATTAATTCGTGAAATTGACACTTGTATTGTTCAATTAAGTGAATAAGATCTTTAAAATGGCAGAATCTTTAAAAATAAAAGTAACTATCGCCGGCAGAGTATATCCGATCAACGTGAAAAACGAGAATGAAGAGGAGGGTATGCGAAAAGCGGCAAAACATATCAACGACTTAGTTACCAAGTTTGAAAAGAATTATGCGGTAAGCGATAAACAAGATGTTTTGGCAATGTGTGCCTTGCAATTTGCTTCACTTATCGAAATTAATGCCATTAATAAAGATCAGGATATGACGGAAGTGACAGAAAAAATTAATAAATTGGGTGCGTTAATTGATACGCATTTAGAAAAATAAGTTCTTTAAAATAAATTAAATAATAATAATACTGCCTACATTAGTTATTGTTTGTTAAACTCAACATTATACCTTTATAAAGGATAAGTCTCAATTGTAAAAGCACGCCGTTTTAACGGATCCTTGACCAGTTAGTTAGTCCTAAACTTGTTTAAAGGAGTTTACAGAACCTCTCTAATGTAGGCTTTTTTATACCTAAAACTGAAATATGACAGAATATATAATGCCAATTATCGTTGGTATAGCAATAGGGCTCGCAATTGGCTACGTGATAGCCAAAATGCTGGAAAAAACGAAAGCAACTAAAATTTTAAGAAATACAAGAAAGGAAGCTGCCACCATTATTAAAGAGGCTCAAATTGAAGCTGAGGCGACCAGAAAAGACAAGATTTTACAAGCTAAAGAAAAGTTTATTGAGCTAAAATCGGAACATGAAAAAGTGATTATTGCCAGAGATCGTAAAATCGCTGAAGCTGAAAAACGCGCTCGTGATAAGGAATCCCAAATTTCACAAGAACTCGATAAAAACAAAAAATTGAACCTTGATATTGCCACAAAAATCAGCGAGTACGATAAAAAAGTGGAATATTATGATCGAAAAACGGAAGAAGTAGACAAGCTTCACCGCAAACAGGTTGACCAACTGGAAGTTATTTCCGGATTATCCGCTGTCGATGCCAAAAAAGAATTGATCGCTTCCTTAAAAGAACAAGCGAAATCGGATGCGATGGCCAGCATTCAGGAAACTATTGAAGAAGCCAAATTAACAGCACAGCAAGAAGCGCGTAAAGTAATTTTAAACACCATTCAGCGTGTAGGTGTTGAGCAGACCGTTGAAAACTGNNACAGGTGTTGAAATTATTGTTGATGATACGCCGGAAGCCATTATTTTATCTTGTTTTGATCCGGTGAGAAGAGAAATTGCACGTTTGGCTTTGCACAATTTAGTGACTGACGGACGAATTCACCCCGCCCGAATTGAAGAAGTTGTAAAAAAGACCGAAAAACAAATCCAACAGGAAATTATTGAAATTGGAAAGCGAACCGTAATTGATTTAGGAATTCACGGATTGCATCCTGAACTGATAAAAACCATCGGACGGATGAAATATCGTTCATCTTATGGTCAAAATTTATTGCAACATTCACGTGAAGTTGCCAACTTATGCGGATTGATGGCTGCAGAATTGGGCTTAAATGCCAAATTGGCTAAAAGAGCCGGTTTGTTGCACGATATTGGAAAAGTACCGGAATCAGAAAGTGAATTGCCACATGCCTTGTTGGGAATGCAATGGGCCGAAAAATATAACGAAAGTGCGGAAATTTGCAACGCGATTGGCGCTCACCACGATGAAATAGAAATGAAAACATTGATTGCGCCAATTGTGCAGGTTTGTGATGCCATTTCAGGAGCAAGACCAGGCGCTCGTCGACAAATTTTGGATTCTTACATTCAACGTTTAAAAGATTTGGAAGACATTGCCTTCGGATTTACGGGTGTTCAAAAAGCCTACGCTATACAGGCAGGAAGGGAATTGCGTGTAATTGTTGAAAGTGAAAAAGTAACGGATGCAAAAGCAGCAGAACTTTCTTTCAATATTTCACAAAAAATTCAAAATGATATGACTTATCCGGGCCAGGTTCGTGTTACTGTAATCAGAGAAACCAGATCTGTAAACATAGCCAAATAATAATAATTATTGAAAAGTACAAAAAAACCGCATAAGCGGTTTTTTTTATGTCTTTTGTTTTAGGTTCGAAGGTATTTTCAAGAATTTTAACTGTAATATATTTGAAAATCAGGAATGACAATAAATTCATTTTCTTAAAATTTTTACCACCGCAAATCAAAAATATTTTTTACATTTACTTGATTAAAAAAATTAGCATAAACATTTAAAACATATCATTATGGCAAAAAGTCAGGACGCGAAAAAAAACGTCAAAAAAGAACCGTTGAAAACGGCTAAAGAAAAAAAAGAAGCAAAAAGAGATAAGAAAGCAAAAAGAGATTAATGCTTAAAATAAAATAAATCCGCCACAATTTTAAATTTTTTGGGCGGATTTTTATTTTCATTTAATTTCGGATTTTTTTTGAAAGATATTAATTTTGGGCAACCGACTTAACAACTTATACAACGACTTAAACAGAATGTTTCTCTGGCGTTAAATCATCAAACGAATAGGCGAAAAGTACCGTTTCATTCTGGCTGAAATGTTTGAAAATTATAATTAATGATTAGTAGATCAATGATTAATTATACAAAAACCAATAAAAATTCCAAATAAAAGTTTTAATTATTCTTCTAAATTTTCAATTTCTTCAGCGCGCTCTATAATATTTTGGGGCAGTGATTTTTTCGATTTTGCGCCCATTTTCTTCAATTTTTCAACACTTATGATTAAATTCCCTTTCCCTTCAAATAATTTATTCATTGCGCCTTTATATTCCGCTTTTGCTTCATCCATTTTTTTGCCGACATTGGTTAAATCGGTAATAAAACCTTCAAACTTATCGTACAAAGCACCTGCCTGGCGCGCGATTTCTTTAGCGTTACGCTGTTGTTTTTCATTGTTCCACATAGAATCAATGGTGCGTAATGTTGCCAAAAGGGTCGTAGGCGTCACAATCACAATATTTCTCTCGAATGCTTTGTTGTACAACTGATTGTCGGTATTTAAAGCCACCGCAAATGCTGGTTCAATAGGGATAAACAACAACACAAAATCGGGTGATTCCATTTTGTAAATATCTTCATAGCGCTTTTCGCTCAATTGTTCAATATGCCGTTTCAGGGAATTTACATGTTCCTTCAAAAATTGTGATTTTTCATAATCATCGTCACTATTTACAAATTGCTCATAAGCCGTTAAGGAAACTTTTGAGTCGATGACCATTTTTTTGCCATCTGGCAAATGAATCACCACATCGGGAAGTATTCTTTTTCCTTCCTCGTTGGTAAAACTTTGCTGCACAAAATATTCCCGGTCTTTTTCCAAACCCGATTTCTCCAAAACGCGCTCCAACACCAATTCTCCCCAATTTCCTTGCATTTTACTGTCGCCTTTTAGCGCCTTTGTTAAATTGATGGTGTCTTTGCTCATTTGAAGGTTTAAGTCTTTTAAACCAAGTATTTGTTGACGTAAAGCGGCGTGGTAATCGATACTTTCTTTATGCGTATCTTCCACTTTTCGCTCAAAAGTCTGTATTTTTTCCTGGAGCGGACTTAAGATGTTTTTTAGATTTTCTTTATTCTGCTCGGTGAATTTAACCGATTTCTCTTCCAATATTTTACTGGCCAAAATTTCGAATTCCTTGCTGAATTTTTCTTGTAATTTTTCGACTTCAGCCTTATTCTCCAATAGCTTTTCTTCCAGATTATGAAACTCCGAAACCTTCTGCGTAAACCTGATATCTATCTGGTGTTTTTCTTCATTCAAACTATTTTTTTCCTGAATCAACTTATTAACATTTAAATTATTAAGTAATTTTTCTTCAAGCAACAGTTTATTTCTTATTTCCAGTTCCGAAGTCACTTTTTCGTAGTTGCTTTTGGTCAATAATTTGCCAATGATAAAGCCCAACCCTAAAAAAACCAGGCCAATTATTACATATAATATGAAATCAGTCATTACAATTTTACTATAAATATTAGATTATAAAAGTAAGAATTTTATATTTGCGTACTAACCGGTATTTTAAAAATAGAAACCGAGTTATCAACAAACAATATGAAAATTTTTGCCCGTTTTATTCTGTACACCATTTTTGGATGGAAAACTGTAGGGAGTTTTCCAAAAGATTTGAAAAAATATGTGATCATTGCAGCGCCGCACACGCACTGGCAAGATTTTCCACTTGGCGTATTAACCAGATTTGCAGAAGCATTACCCGCAAATTATATCGGAAAAGCATCGTTGTTTAGACCACCGTTTGGATTTATATTTAGACGGCTGGGAGGAACACCCATTGAAAGAAGCACCAGCAGCAATAAAGTGGCCGCTATTGTGGAGCTATTTAATAGTAAAGATTCCTTTATTTTGGCGATGTCGCCTGAAGGAACCCGCAAAAAAACTGAAAGCTGGAAAACCGGATTTTATTATATTGCCAAAGGCTCTAATGTACCTATTGTGATGATTGCGCTCGACTTTAAAAACAAAGAAGTTAAAGTTGCTGAACCGTATTATTTAACTGATAATATGGAAAACGACTTTAACTTCTTTCATAAATTTTATGAAGGCGTACAGGGAAAAATCCCAGAAAATTTTTAACCTTTATAAAAAGGCAATTTCACCACAGTGGCAGGAATTGCTTTATTTCTGATTTGAATGAAAATTTGAGAACCAAGCTTTGCATAAGCTGTTTTCACGTAACCCATTCCAATGCCTTTTTTAAGAGACGGACTCATAGTTCCCGATGTTACCACGCCAATATTTTCGCCGGCTTCATTCACTATTTCGTAATCGTGACGCGGAACTGCTTTTTCTACAACTTCAAAAGCAACCAACTTTTTTGAAACACCTTCCTCTTTTTGCTTTTTCAACGCTGCCGAATTGGTAAAATCTTTTGTGAATTTTGTAATCCATCCCAAACCTGCTTCAATAGGCGAGGTGGTATCATTAATGTCGTTGCCGTACAAACAGAAACCCATTTCTAAACGCAAGGTATCGCGGGCAGCCAAACCAATTGGTTTAATTCCGAATTTTTCGCCTGCTTTAAAAACAGCATTCCAAACGTGTTCGGCATCTTTATTTTTCATATAAATTTCAAATCCGCCAGAGCCGGTATAACCTGTTGCTGAAATAATTACATCTTCAATTCCGGCAAAAGTACCAATTTTAACAGTGTAATATTCCATTGCCGATATATCAAGATCAGTCAAAAATTGCAGTGCTTGAGCTGCTTTCGGACCCTGAACGGCCAGTAAAGACAAATCATCAGAAACATTGGTCATTTCAACGCCCAAATCGTTGTGTGAAGAAATCCAATTCCAGTCTTTTTCAATATTTGAAGCATTCACCACCAAAAAATAATGATCCGAGGTAATTCTGTAAACCAATAAATCATCCACAATTCCGCCGTCATTATTGGGCAAACAACTGTATTGAATTTTTCCGTCAACCAACACAGAAGCGTCGTTTGAGGTCACTTTCTGAATCAATGCCAGCGCATTTTTTCCTTTTAAGTGAAATTCTCCCATGTGCGAAACATCAAAAACACCCACGCCATTTCTAACAGTTTCGTGTTCAATATTAATTCCTTCATATTGTACAGGCATCATATAGCCTGCAAACGGCACCATTTTAGCACCTAATGACTCGTGAATATGAGTTAAAGCAGTATTTTTCATCT
>DPCK01000019.1 GCA_003516285.1 Lutibacter sp.
ATTTCCGCTTCAAGTTCACTTTTTTTGTAAGCATCCACCAAATTGCTTTTGCTGTTTTGCAAATCTGCCGATAGTCCGAACGGAAGGATATTCTGAATTCCGTCCAAAATGCCAATCTCCAAATGATCTAAACTATTGTTAATCAGCGTCGATTTTTTGACAAACCCAAAATTGTTGCTGTTATTCCATTCATATTGAAACGTCAGGCCCAAATCATGATTTATTTCTTCAAAAATGATTTTATTGCCGTAATCATTTTTATAAAGATTTCTGGTAATGGCGTAAATTCCCTCATATTTGTCGGAAAACGGTTCCCACAACAATATTTTGTCATCCTTCTGTATTTGAAATATGGTTTTACTTCCCGTAATATCAGCCGATTCGGTAATTTTATCATCGGTATAATAGGGGAAAAGCGCGGTGTCGCAATCCTTTCTCCCAGCCGTTAATCCGCCATTGCTTGAAATGAACATCCAATGATTTGAATCGCTCACCATACTCATAAAAAAAGGGCGCATTTTGTGGCTGTTCGAAATTTTATAAAAGCTTTCGCTCTCAATATTTACAATGTTTCCATCCACTTTATTGTTATTGGTTAACAATTTAGTGTTGCCTATATATAATTGTTTAGGGTACATTTTTTTTGTGCTGATTTTAATTTAATAAAAAACCTCCGTTAAAATTCAAATAAATTTAAGGAGGTTTTTTTTGATATTTTTTATTTTTAAGAATATATTTTTAAGTAAATAGGTTTTATGGGCGTTCCCCGCCAGCTGGCGGGTCGGGCTTTCATTACTCGCTTTTTACCGTTGTGAAAAACAACAGTAAAAGAGCTCAAACATACCATTCAATCCCTAACGTGGGTTCATTTTATAATTTCCTATTCCTTATTTCACCATAAATGGAATATTTGCTGTAGCTGCGTGTCCGTGGCCATCATCGGCATAAACAAACAATCGATAGTTTCCTGCAGCCGGCGCTTTAAAAGTAAGTTCTGCATCTTTTTGGTTAACTATTTCAAAATCAACACTTTTTGGACGTACTTCAAGATCGCCTCCATCACTTACTTCAACACTTTCAGGCAAAATTTCCCAGGTATATTTGATTGGGTCATTTTCAAAATCTGATATTTTTAATGATGCAGTATAGGATTTTTCGGCTTCCATTATCACATTTTCATAAGCAGTTTTGTCATTAATTGTGTAGGAAACAATTTGAGGCGTTCTGTTTTCCGGCCATTTTCCGTTCCAAACAAAATGCATCACATCCACAGACTCTGTTTCCTTCCCATCCTCCAAATAAACGCCATACCAAGTAGGCGTTCTTTCCTGTTTATTTCCCCAAAGAAAAACATAGGAGCCAATGCACTGCAAAGAATCTGCTTCAATGCCAGCTTTGTATCTTTTTAAATAATTGGCGGCTTTTAGCGTGCTGTTTTCTTCAATGGGTGCTTCCCAAGAAGTTTTTGGAACTTCCCAATGTCCGGTTGAGCCCCATTCGGTTACCATATAGGCACCTTCCCATCCGAATTCCCTGATTAACTTAGGTAAATTTGGCAAGTCGCCATACATTTGAACAGATAAAATATCAATATCGGAGCATCTTTCTTTGATCAGTGCAATTTCATTTTTAGAAATTCCTGCCAACATTGTGGTGGTTAAATGATTTGGATCAACTTCGTGAATCATTTTAGAAATGTCATTTACGGCATCCCAAACTTTCGGATTTGTATAACGCAAATTCAATTCGTTTCCAATTCCCCAAATTAACAAAGCCGGATGGTCTTTTAGGGCCATAACTTCACCTTTAATGCGTTCCAATTGTTTTTTTACAGCAACAGTGTCGTTATAATCAAAGCCGTGGCGTTCTCTTTCCACTTCAATGCCCATCGTCACCATCAATCCGTTTTTGTGTGCTTCGTCTAAAATTTCTTTGCCGCTTTTTTCCCCGTTTTCGGTTCTCCAGGTTCTGAAAGAATTTCCGTTGTGTTTGGCAACTGAGGCAATATCGCCGAATTCCAATCCGGCACCTTTAATGTAAAATGGTTTTCCATCAACAAAAAGTTGGAATTTTCCATCGGTATTTGTCAAGGTTACTTTTGCCGGTTTATCCTGAGGCATATCAGCAGTTGTTTTTTGTGGCGCTTCTGCACACGCAAACAAACAAAATAAACAAACGATTAGAGTAGGGATAATTTTCATTTTAAGGTTATGATCTAATTAATAATTCTTCAACTTCTTCCAAAGTTTTTCCTTTTGTTTCTATCACATATTTATACACAAACAGCACCGATAAAATAGCCATACCCGCATAAATGGCAAAAGTTCCTGTTGGCCCTAAATTGGTAAGTTCCCAAGGGAAAAATTGAGTCACTGTATAACTTACCAACGAATTGAAAAATCCAACAATGGAAATGGCAATTCCTTTTACGTTTTGTGGGAAAATTTCAGACAACATCGTCCACATTACCGGTCCTAATGAAATGGCAAATGCGGCCACATATAATAAAATGGCTATCAAAACCAAATTCGCGTTGATGCTAATAAAGTTTTTGACTTCGTTTTGCTTAAATTCAAGTAATTGTTCCTCGCTTAACAAAGGCGCTACATTGGTAAACAAATCTCCTTGAGAAGAAAAAGTTGATCCGTTTAAGGTTGTTAAAGACGATTTAATATCTGTATTGCCAATTTTTGCGATGGTTGTTTCATTAAAGCTGTAAGTGGCATTGTTAAAGGCCAAAGTTGCCATAGTCAATGCAATTGCCATTGCGGAAGTTCCAATAATCAACAAAGGTTTTCTGCCTAATTTATCTATAAACCAAATGGCCACAAAGGTGAACACCAAATTGGTAAGTCCAACAACTATCGCCTGCAAAAAGGAAGCGTCTGTGCTTCCGCCGGCTTGCTCAAAAATGGTTGGTGCGTAATAAAATATGGCATTTATCCCAGTAATTTGTTGAAAAAAAGCCAATCCGAAGGCAATAATCACAATAACACTCATTCTTTTGCTGAAGAAATCGGCATAGGTGCCTTTGGCTTCTTTTTTGGCAATTCCTCTTTGAATTTCTCCAATGGTGGTATCGGCAAATTCTTCACCGCCAATTTTTACTAAAATCTTTTTGGCAAGAACAACTTCGTTTAAACGTTGGATTAACCATCTCGGACTTCTAGGCACCAAGAAAAGGGCAAGAAAGTAAATAAATGCAGGAATTGCTTCCACACCCAACATCCATCTCCAGCTTTCTCCCGGTAAATCCTTCAA
Source organism: Lutibacter sp. (assembly GCA_003516285.1). Taxonomy (GTDB): domain Bacteria; phylum Bacteroidota; class Bacteroidia; order Flavobacteriales; family Flavobacteriaceae; genus Lutibacter. The sequence continues at coordinate 3,262 of DPCK01000019.1, forward strand.
AAAATAATTTGAGAAATAAGCCACGGAAATACCCAACACTATGTTCAACTGATTTAAAGAAACCAAACTTCCTCTTAATTTAGGTGGCGCAATTTCTGCAATGTATATGGGTGCAATTAAAATAGCGCCTCCAATGCCAACACCTCCAATAATTCTGGCGATGACAAATGAAATGTAATCTGTTGCCATTGCAGACCATAATGCTGATATTGTAAATAGCATTGCGGTTACAATCAATATTTTTTTTCTTCCGAATTTGTCACTTAAAGGTCCAGCCGAGATATTTCCGGCCATCGCTCCAAAAATAACGCAGCCCACTGCGAATCCAAGTTCCCAATCGGACATTTCAAAATAAGTTCTGATTCCGTTAACAGCTCCTGAAATTACAGCACTGTCAAATCCCAGAAGGAATCCGCCCATTGCGACTATGAGACTGATGGAAATGGTATATGATTTTTTCATTTTTTATAAATTATTGGTTTATTTGGTTGTTCCTTTTGCTTTGCTTCGGCTACGCTCAGCATCCGCTCTCAGGGTAAAATTTATTATTAGGTTAAATTATAATACAATTGTTTGAATGGAGTGGGGCAGTGAAACCAATGCCGCTGTTTTTAAATTCATCGTTACACTATACGATATTTCAGTATCTCCTTGGTTCATTACCACAACAACGATGCTGCCGTCTTCATTTTTAAATGCGGTCGTTAACAAATTGTTTGCACTCGATACGCTTGAAATTCTTTTGGCGCCCGGACGAATAAATTTTGAAAAATGCCCAATATAGTAATAAGAATTTGTGAACATCAGCTCATTTGTTTTTGTATCGCCAATCACTGGAGCAAAACATAAATTGCCCACGTGGTTCGGACCCCCGGTTTCATCCAATAAGATATTCCAATCTGTCCAAGCAACCGTGCCATTGTTAAAATCATTGATCATCGATTTTCCGTAACGTTCGGCCAATTTTGGATCTTCAGACACAATTCTGGTTAAGTCATATTTTTCATTGGTGCCTTCCGTAAAAATTAAATTTTTGTCGGGAAAAGCCTCATTTACAGCTTTTACGTTATTAAACATTGGAATGCCGTCTTTCCAGTCCTCATACCAATGGAAACCAATTCCCCAAACATATTTTGAAGCTTCAGGATCATTTAATATCACGCTGGCCCGTTGAAACATTAAATCGCGGTTGTGGTCCCAAACAATAATTTTTTTATCGCCCAAGCCTTCTTTTTCTAAGGTTGGTCCTAAATAATTTTTCAAAAAATCGCGTTCTTCTTCCGCAGTATAAATGCAAGATTCCCAGGTTTGGGTTGCCATAGGTTCATTTTGAATGGTCAATCCCCAAATTGGAATTCCTTCTTTTTCATAGGTTTTGATGAATTTTGCATAATAATTTGCCCAAGGCTGATAAAATTCGGCTTTTAATTTTCCGCCTTGCAACATATTGTTGTTTGTTTTCATAAAAGCTGGCGGACTCCAAGGACTTGCGTACATCGTTAATTTTCCTCCGGCAGCGGCAATAGCCAATTTTGTGAATGGCAATCTAAATTGTTTGTCGTGATCAATATTGAAAGTTTTTAACTCGGCATCTCCTTCTTCGATATAGGTATAACTTGCGCTAGAAAAATCGCAGCTGTGAATAATGGTTCTGGCCAAAGTATAGCCAATTCCTTTATCAACGCTGAAATAAGATTCCATAAAACGGTCCTGATTTTCTTTGGATAA
>DPCK01000073.1 GCA_003516285.1 Lutibacter sp.
TACGATTTGAGCGAAAAAAATATTGAAACCAAAAAATATTCCGTTTGTCTCGATTTTCATATCGGAAATTGCAAAGGACCTTGCGAAAATCTTCAAACGGAAGAAAATTACAATACCGACATTAATGCCATAAGAAACATTGTGAAGGGGAATTTTAAGGAATCCATCCAACAATTTTATGAGATGATGATGTATTATTCAAATGAAATGGAGTTTGAAGAAGCACAAAAAATTAAGGAGAAAATTGATATTTTGGCCAATTATCAGGCAAAATCCACCGTTGTAAATCCGTCAATCACCAATGTTGATGTTTTTTCCATTATTTCAGATGAAAGCTATAGTTATGTGAATTTTTTTAAGATAATTAATGGCGCCATCATTCAATCTCACACCGTTGAAATTAAAAAGAAATTGGATGAAACCGACAAAGAATTGTTGGAGCTTGCCATTATTGAAATCAGGCAACGATTTAATTCACAATCGTCTGAGGTTTACGTGCCTTTTGAAGTGGATTTAGGAGATAACATAAAGGTAACAGTGCCAAAATTGGGCGATAAGAAACGTATTGTGGAGTTGAGTTTGCGAAATGCGAAATATTATAGACAAGAGCAGTTTAAACAATTAAAAATTGTGGATCCCGACAGGCACGTGAACCGAATTATGGCGCAAATGCAGAAAGATTTGAGATTAACTGCCGAACCAAGACATATTGAATGTTTCGACAATTCAAACATTCAGGGAACAAATCCGGTGGCTGCTTGCGTTGTGTTCAAAAATGGAAAAGCCAGTAAAATGGATTATAGACATTATAATATAAAAACGGTTGAAGGACCAGATGATTTTGCTTCAATGGAAGAAGTTGTTTTCAGAAGGTATAAAAGACTTCAGGATGAAGGGCAAGATTTACCGCAATTAATCGTTATCGATGGTGGCAAAGGACAATTGTCTTCTGCCTTAAAAAGTCTGGATATTTTGGGTTTAAGGCATAAAATTGCGATTATTGGCATTGCCAAGCGCCTGGAAGAAATTTATTATCCGAACGATTCTGTGCCATTGTATTTAAATAAAACTTCAGAAACATTAAAAATTATCCAGCAATTGCGCAATGAAGCACACAGATTTGGAATTACACATCATCGAAATAAGAGAAGCAAAGGTTTGTTGGTTAATGAATTAGAACAAATTTCAGGGATTGGTAAACAAACTATTGTATCTTTATTAAAACATTTTAAATCGTTAAAAAGAGCGGAGTTGGCAACTTTAGAGTCTTTAGAACAGGCCTTGGGAAAATCTAAAGCTGATATTATATATAATTATTTTCAAAAAAATAAAAGTTGATGAAGAGAATTTTTTTACTTGCTTTTATATTTTCAATAACATTTTCATTTTCACAGGAAGTGGTTGAAAAAAAAGACTTAAAAGTTGGACTTGTGCTCAGCGGCGGAGGTGCTAAAGGATTTGCCCACGTGGCAGTTTTAAAAGTTTTGGAAGAAGCAGGCGTACGCATAGATTATATTGGAGGAACAAGTATGGGCGCCATTATTGGCGGATTGTATGCATCGGGTTACAACGCAAACCAACTCGATTCCATTATTAAAACAACAGATTTTAATAAAATTTTGACCGACAATTTGCCACGTAAGTCAAAACCGTTTTATGATAAAGAGCATAGCGAAAAATACATACTTAACATACCAATAATAAACAGAAAAGTTGGTATGCCTACCGCATTGTCGAATGGGCAAAATGTACTTAATTTATTGACCAGTTTAACGCAACACGTAAATAGCATCAATGATTTTAGCAAGTTGCCAATCCCATTTGTTTGCATTGCCACTAATTTGGAAACGGGCAAAGAAGAGGTTTTAAATAAAGGGTTTTTACCCGAAGCCATTTTGGCAAGCGGTGCTTTTCCAACATTGTTGGCGCCTGTTGAAATTGACGGAAAGTTACTGACAGATGGCGGCGTTACAAATAATTTTCCTGTTGAACAAGTGAAGGCTATGGGAGCCGACGTTATTATTGGCGTTGACATACAAAGCGGATTGGAAAATAAAGAACAATTAAACTCAGCCGTAAAAATATTGAATCAAATAGTTGGTTTTCAAATGTATCAATCAATGGAGCATAAATATGATAGTTTGGATTTGGTGATAAAACCCAATATGAAAAATTTTAATGTGATTTCTTTTGATAAATCCAAAGAAATTATGATTGAGGGTGATTTGGCCGCACGTGAAAAGTTGGGCGAATTAATTGCCATTGCTTCAAGACAGGTTCAACACGAAAATCAAAAAATTGATTTGATGCGAATTAAGGAGTTTAGCATAAAACGAATTGAAATTAATGGAAACAACCATTATACACGCGCCTATATTGTTGGTAAACTTAATATAAAAACAAATGAAACAACCAATTACGGAAAAGTGGTTTCGGGCATTAATAATTTATCGGCCACCAGCAATTTTGAATATGTGCAATATCAAATTATTCACGAAAGTGATGGGTGTATTTTAAATCTAAAAGTAAAAGAGAATCACGTGTCAAATTTTTTAAAATTAGGCGGGCATTATGATGGTTTATATAAAACTTCAATTTTGCTGAATCTCACTTCAAAACACATTTTAGCCAATAATGATATGGTTTCAGCTGATGTCATATTGGGTGATAATTTACGGTATAATTTTGATTATTTTATTGACAATGGATTTTATTGGAGTTTCGGAATAAAATCAAGGTATAATAATTTTAATGCAAACATTAAATTTGATGAGGCCAACATCAATAAAATAAATTTAAATTATCAGGATTTCACCAATCAAATTTATCTTCAAACGGTTTTTGGCCGAAAATTTGCCATTGGTGCGGGAGGTGAACTTAAACGAATTAAAGTGTTTTCTGAAACCATTTCTTCCTTAGAAAACGAGAGCCAAGCCGGTACAGGAAAGCTCACTTTTGACAAGTCATACTATTTAAATTTTATAGCGTATCTGAAAATCGACACCTACGACAAAAAATATTTTCAAAAAGAAGGCGCATATTTAGACGTTGATTTTAGATGGTATTTAGGGTCGTCGGATTACAACCAAAATTTTGTGTCCTTTTCTCATCTAAAAGGAAAAATTGGGTATGCGCATACCATATTCAATAAATTTACCACACACATTATTTCTGAGGCTGGAATTACCATAGGTGAAAATGTAAACAGGGTTTTAGATTATAATGTTGGAGGCTATGGGAAAAATTTTATAAATACTTTTATTCCATTTAACGGTTACGATTATGCCTCACTAAATGGAGATTCTTTTTTACGGTCAACTTTTACATTTAGATATGAGTTTTTGCCGAAAAATTATTTTCAGGCAACCGCAAATTATGCGAGAGTTGGAAGTGATTTATTTAATCAAGGAAGAATTTTTGAAAATACGAAGTCTGGCTATATGCTTGGATATGGATTGGATACCTTTTTGGGTCCCATTGAATTTAATTATACCTGGTCACCTGATCACAGCGAGAATTATTGGTATTTTAACGTTGGGTATTGGTTTTAAAAAAAAGTCCTGCAAAATTTTGCAGGACTTTTTAGATATTGATGCCTTATTTAGTCAATTATTTTACCTTCATTGTCGGTAAAATCAAATCTTAAATATTGGTAGGTAATTCTAGGTAAAATTTTAATCCACTTTTTATATTTTAAATACCATCGCATTTGNNTCCAATAAAATAATTGGAGATTCAACTTCACCAACACCGCTAGGGTTAGGTTCTTGCGTTTTAATAACCATTTCGGGTCTTACGCGTTGTCTGGTAATTTGAATCAATCCAAATTTACTTGGAGGCAATATTTTATGTTTTGTTTTGTCAAACTCCATTTCAGCCTTCAAATGTTCAAATAATTTTTGCCTGTGCTCGGGAGTGCTCATATCAATAAAGTCAACAACAATAATACCTCCCATATCTCTCAATTGTAATTGTCTTGCAATCTCTGAAGCTGCAATCAAATTTACCTCAAGTGCGGTGTCGGCTTGTGTGTTGGCTTTGTTCGAACGATTTCCGCTGTTTACGTCAATTACGTGAAGTGCTTCGGTATGTTCAATAACCAAATAAGCTCCTTTGCTCATAGAAACTGTTCGTCCGAATGATGTTTTTATTTGGCGTTCAATTCCGTGTTTTTCAAAAATAGGAACTTGTGACTTGTATAATTGCACGATAGACTCTTTTTTAGGCGCGATTTCTTGTAAATACTCTTTAATTTCTAAATACAGAATTTCGTCATTAGTTACAATACTTGTAAACGAATCATTAAACAAATCTCTTAAAATTGAAGAGGCTCTGTTTAATTCACTTAAAACTTTAACGGGTGCTTGTTGTGCTTTAACGGTAACAATTTGTTTGCACATAGCCACCCATCGTTCTAAAGAATTTTGAAGATCTTTATCCAATTCTGCAACTTTTTTATTTTCGGCTACAGTTCTGATAATAACGCCAAAACCTTTAGGTTTAATGCTTTTGATCAGTCTTTTTAATCGTTCTTTTTCTTCGGGATCATTTATTTTTTGAGAAACTGAAACCCTGTCAGAAAATGGAACCAACACCAAATATCTACCCGCAATGGATATCTCTGAACTCATCCGCGGACCTTTGGTAGATATAGGCTCTTTTACAATTTGCACTAATAAATTTTGACCTGTTTTTAGCACATCAACGATACTTCCGTTTTTGTCGATATCCTTTTCTAGTTGAAAATTCTTTAATGTGAAATCTTTAATTTTACCTGTGGTTATACCTTTTATAAATTTATTTAAGGACAGTAATTGGGCTCCTAAATCGTGATAATGCAAAAATCCGTCTTTTTCATAACCTACATCAACAAATGATGCATTTAAACCAGATAGAACTTTGCCAATTCTAGCTAAAAAAATATCTCCTACAGAGAATTTATTGCTATTGGATTCGTTGTTTAGTGCTGTTAATCTACCATCTTTTAATAAGGCAAAATCAATATCAGAGAAGTTTGATCTAATTATTAATTCTGTTTTCACTCTGAATTGTTTTGTG
>DPCK01000012.1 GCA_003516285.1 Lutibacter sp.
AAACAATTGGAAAACAGCGATGATTTTGAAGAAGTGGATTCTGAAATCCAGATTTTTCAAAATGCGCTTGAATTCGATACCGTAAAAGCGCGTGAAATTATGATTCCCAGAACCGAAATTGTGGCAGTGGACATTAATGATGATATTGCTCATTTGAAACAGTTATTTATAGACACCGGATATTCTAAAATTTTGGTGTACAACAATTCTTTGGATGATGTTTTGGGCTATGCAATCGCATTTGAATTATTTAAAAAACCAAAAGACATCAAGTCTATTTTATTGCCTGTAGAATTCGTTCCTGAAAGTATGCTGATTAACAATGTGTTAAATCTTTTAATAAGAAAGAAAAGAAGTATATCTGTGGTGTTGGATGAATTTGGAGGAACTTCTGGAATTATTTCCATTGAAGATATTGTGGAAGAATTGTTTGGTGATATTATTGATGAACACGACACCGTGGATTTACTTGAAAATAAAATTACCGACAATGAATTTGAGTTTTCGGCGCGATTGGAAGTGGATTATTTAAATGAAACATACAATTTAAATATTGAAGAAAATGAGGCCTATGAAACCTTAGGCGGATTTATTGTTTACCATAATGAAGACATTCCAAAAGAAAATGAAATCATTGAAATAAATAATTTATATTTTAAAATGTTAAAGGTAGATTCCTCCAAAATAATGGAAGTTTACCTAAAAATTTTAGAGAATGAAGATTAAGGAATTCTTACATCATTAATTTACTTTTTTTGTAATTAATATTAATTATTTCACTTTCATAATTAAATACTTAATCGTATTTTCGCACACTGTAATAAAAGAAAATAACTATAGAAATGGCAATTTTATCAAAAATTAGAGATCGTTCAATGTTCCTAATCCTTATTGTAGGTTTAGCGCTTTTTGCATTTGTATTAGATCCAAGTTCAATTCAGCAATTTTTCAGCTCAACCAAAACAAACTCAATTGGTGAAGTAAATGGTGAAAACATTGACAGAGAGGAATTTGCGAAACTTGTAGAGAACTATAAATCGCAAAGTGGAGGCAGAGTGTCACAAATGCAAGCAGTTAATGCTGTTTGGAACAATTTGGTCGGCGAAAAAATATTTCAGTCTCAATTAGAGCAAGCCGGAATTGTTGTGGGTGAAAAAGATATTTGGGACGCTATGGTTTCATTGCCTGAAATTCAAAATTCTCCGCTATTTCAAAATGAAGCCGGACGTTTTAATGAAGAAAAATTAAAGGAATATATCGCCAATATGAAGGCTGATGCCGAAGCAGGTAACAACCAGGCTTGGTTAAATTGGTTAGAGACTGAAAAAAGTATCAAACAAAATTTGGAACGTCAGGCATATACAACTTTGGTTTCAGCTGGTTTAGGAGCGTCTTTAAAAGAAGGCGAACGCGATTATTTGTACCAAAACACTAAAATGGACGGGCAGTTTGTTTACATTCCTTATTCGTCTATTTCTGATGAATTGGCGAAGGTTTCCAAGGAAGAAATTCAAAAATATTTGGAAAAAAACTCAAAGAGATTTAAATCTGAAGCCACCCGTACTTTAGAATATGTGAAATTTGACATTGTACCCTCTGAGTCTGATGATGAATATGCTAAATCTGAAGTAATAAACTTTATTAATGACAGAGAAGAATACAGCAATGCAGCAAATGCCAATGTCCAAATTTCAGGTTTGAAAAATGCCACCAATTATGAAGCGTTTTTAAGCGATAACAAATCAGATTTGGGATTTGATAACGGTTATTACTATAAAAATCAATTTCCGACAGCAATTGCAGATACTATTTTTAGTGCTTCTGTTGGCGATATCGTTGGGCCTTATAAAGACAATGGCTACTATAAAATTTCAAAAATTGTAGATTTTGCGCAATTGCCAGATTCTGTGAAGTCGAGCCATATTTTAATTCCTTATGCAGGCGCTGTTAGATCTGCATCAATAAAAACAAAAGAAGAAGCCAAAAAAACGGCCGACAGTATTTTTGCATTGGTTAAAAACAACAAAACAAAATATACTGAAATTGCAGATGAAGTAAATACTGATGGCACAAAAGGCAAAGGAGGCGATATAGGATGGATTACTAAAAATCAAGCTTTTTCAGCATCATTTGATAAAGATTTTGCCAATTTTATTTATAAAAATCCAACAGGCAGTATCGCAGTAGTTGAAACTGCATTTGGTTTTCACATAATCAGGGTAGATGAACAAAAGCAAGCCGAAAGAGCAGTAAAATTGGCTACTTTCGCTCGTTTGATCGATCCTTCTGATGCTACCGAAAATACAATTTTTGAAAAAGCGGAAACCCTAACGGCCAATTTGGCCAATGGTGAAAAATTAGAAGAACTCGCTAAAAAAGAAAATTACAATGTTCAATCTGCGCTCAATCTTAAAATTTTGGAAGAAAATATTCCTGGTTTAAGCGGTCAACGCCAAATTGTTATTTGGGCATTTGCCAAAGAAAGAGAATTGGGTGATTCTAAACGCTTTGATGTTGATGTTGACGGCAAAAGAAGTTATGTGGTTGTGGTGCTTAAAGGCAAGTCGGAGAAAGACGGCTTGGTGGTGAATTCAGAGATTTTGTCAAAAATTCAGCCTGAACTCATCAATAAGAAAAAATCGGCATTAATCACTGCAAAAATAAAAGGATCTACCTTAGAAGAAATGGCAAAAAACAGCAATACAACTGTTAGTCCGGCTTTAAGTGTAACTTTGGCAAGTCCTTTATTAACAGGTGTCGGAAATGAGCCAGCAGTTGTTGGCGCAATGTCTACAATAAAATTAAACGAAGTTTCTAAGCCAATAGATGGCAATTTGGGTGTGTTTGTTGTTAAAGTTACCAAACGTGACACGCCTGTTAAATTAGATAATTACGATACTTTTCGTAATAAAATCATCAATAATTTAAAAGGTAGATCATATATGCTGTTTCAAGTGTTAGAAGAAACTGCTGAGATTAAAGATTTTAGAGGCCAATTCTATTAATAAAGAGTTAACGAAATAAAAAAAGCGGGCAATTGGCCCGCTTTTTTTATTTGATTTCATCCCAAGCCTTTTCCAAAGGAAAGAAAGTTTGAGTTAAAATTTATATCGTATAGGCAAATCAAAGTAGATTAAAAATTACCTTTTTAAAGCAATTACTAACAAAAAAAGCGAGCTGATGCTCGCTTTTTTAATCTTTAACTTTTAAAGCCCAACACGCCATCTGGACCATTCGCTAAAAATGTATACTTTACATTTTCTTAACGCCCGGTCCCTCCTTCGGGGGTTAGGGGGCTTTTTACCCGTTCATAGAGATTAAAAACTCTTCGTTTGACGTGGTGTATTGAATTTTACTTTTAATAAATTCCATAGCTTCTACCGGATTCATATCTGCCAAATATTTTCTGAGAATCCACATACGTTTTACCGTTTTTTGATCTAACAATAAATCATCTCTACGAGTGCTCGATTTAACAAGGTCAATAGCCGGATAAATTCTGCGGTTGGCAATATTTCTTTCCAATTGAAGTTCCATATTACCAGTACCTTTAAATTCTTCAAAGATCACTTCATCCATTTTTGAACCTGTTTCAGTAAGTGCTGTGGCAATAATGGTTAAGGAACCGCCATTTTCAATATTTCTTGCCGCTCCAAAAAATCTTTTTGGTTTGTGCAATGCGTTGGCGTCTATACCACCCGATAAAATTTTACCCGATGCTGGCGCAACAGTATTGTAAGCCCTGGCCAAACGCGTGATGGAATCCAATAAGATAACTACATCGTGTCCGCATTCAACCAAACGTTTTGCTTTTTCCAAAACAATATTGGCAACTCT
>DPCK01000139.1 GCA_003516285.1 Lutibacter sp.
CCAAAACAATATTGGCAACTCTTACGTGTTTTTCAGCCGGTTCATCAAAAGTTGATGCAACAACTTCGCCTCTTACGCTTCGTTGCATATCTGTAACTTCTTCTGGTCTTTCATCAATCAAAAGAATAATTTGATAAACTTCCGGGTGATTCGAAGCAATTGAGTTTGCGATATCTTTCAACAACATTGTTTTACCAGTTTTTGGCTGCGAAACTATCATCCCTCTTTGTCCTTTTCCAATCGGACAAAATAAGTCGATGATTCTTGTTGAAAGTGTGCTGTTTTTTCCTGCCAAATTAAATTTTTCCTCAGGAAAAAGCGGTGTTAAATGCTCAAAAGAAACACGGTCTCTAACCACATTCGGATTTAAACCGTTTATTTTTGAAACACGAATTAAAGGAAAATATTTTTCACCTTCTTTTGGTGGTCTTACCACACCTTTTACGGTATCTCCGGTTTTTAAACCAAATAATTTAACTTGTGATTGTGATAAGTAAATATCATCTGGCGATGACAGATAGTTGTAATCGGATGAGCGCAAAAAACCATAACCGTCAGGCATCATTTCCAACACACCTTCACTTTCAATAATTCCGTCAAATTCATAATCAGGATCTCTAAAGCGATTTCCCGGCTTTCGGGGACCTTTTTCTCTTTGTTGGTTTGCTTGTGGTTGATTTCCTTGTTGTTGGTTTCCTTGTTGCTGGTTTCCTTGTTGCTGGTTTCCTTGTTGCTGGTTTCCTTGTTGTTTAGGATGTTTAATTGGCTGTTTAGGCTGGTTTTGAACAGGCCTGTCTTGTCCGTTTTCAGTAACGTCAACAATGGTTTCAATACTTTCTGGCTGACTTTCAGTTTCGGTTTTTGTTTCCAGTCTTGACGATTTTTTAATGGCAACTTTTATACCGTCAGTTCTAACAATAGGTTTTTCAATAGTTTCCGCTTGAGTATTTTCAACAGGTGATTTTGGTGAAAATTTTACAGCCTTTTTAATGGCTTTTTTTACAGTAGGAACTTGAATTGGTTTTGTATTTTCTTCAACTTCAGCATTTTCAACAGCGGTAAAAAGCTCGGGTGCTTTTTCTTTTTGTGGTTGTGAATGCGGAACGTTTTTGTTTGTTTTGGTTTGATTTGCTTTTAATACGATGCGTTTGCGCCTTGGCTTGTCGTCATCAGATAAAGATTCATTTTTGGAAGGAGCTGGAGGAGCAGCGGCTTGAATATCTAGAATTAAATAAACCAAATCCAGTTTTTTTAATTGACTAAACTTCTTTGCTCCAACGGTTTTAGCAATCTCTTGTAATTCTGAAAGAGATTTATCCTTTAGTTCGGAAATTTCAAACATTATGTAAATATGTAATAATTGTTAGTGAATAAATATGATGATCTTATTAATTTAAGAATTTCATTTTGAGTTAATCTGGGCGGTGATGATTTTTAGTTGCAGGTCCTGTATATAATTATGCAGTAGGACATTGCAAATATAATAATTTATTTTAGATAGTAAACTTTTAATCTTTAAAAATAAAATGTATTTTTGCTGCAATTGGTTTAAATATGATTCAAAGAATACAAACGCTATATTTATTAATTGCCACGGTGCTTTCGGGAGGGTTAATTTTCTCTTTCAATTTATGGATCACGGAGCAGGGTACTAAATTTTACGCATTCGATTCAATAAGTTCAACCAATTTGGTCTTGGCAAGTGTTTTTGTTTTGTTCATAGCATCGGCCATTCTAACGTTTATCACAATTTTTCAGTTTAAAAAAAGACAGCTGCAATTTGTTTTAGGGCGTTTAGCAATTTTGATTAATTTTATTTTAGTAGGCATACTCGTGTATTTTACACAAAACTTATCTGGAGAAATGCAAGTTTCTGAGAAGGGTATTGGGTTGCTCATTCCTATTTTTACAATTGTTTTTGTGGTTTTGGCCAACAAGGCGATTAAAAAGGATGATGAACTCGTGAAATCTGTGGATAGATTGCGATAAACCTATAATCTTTGTATATTAGTGCGCAGAAACCATTTCAAATTCGTTTGAAATGGTTTTTCTATTTTAAGGGCGTTCCCCGCTAGCTGGCGGGTCGGGCTTTACCTTTAAGCGGAGTCGAAGGGCAAATTGGTTTACGATTTTAGATCTGCCTCGCTGATCGTCCCGAAGGGGGAATTAGTATTGTAACGGAAAAAAGATTAAATGTTAAAGTGTCAAGTTTGAGTCCTAAGACTAAAGTTGAAAAAGGTAATAGAAACCAATCAACACCAATCAGGGAAGTTTAAATATTAAAAGTTGATTATTGGCAACTAAAAACAGCTTCTGAGGAGCAAAATGTTTTAGAATATTGTAAAAAGTCAGGTTTAAAGCCCCATCGGGGCGACCTGTTTGTTAAAAATTTAATCGGACAACAATGAAAACAAATAAAAGTTTTAAGTTATTTATTTTAAATTCCGCCCATAAGCCTATTTTATTTCAGCTATAAACAAAAAATCCCATTCCGACTTTAAAAGTTTGAATGGGATTTTTTTAATTGTAAAAAAAAAATTATTTTATGGCAAGCGCATTGTCAATGATGAAAATGAGACCGGCACGATGTGCCCTTGTCGTTTCATCGGCTGAAGTTGCACCAGCAAGCATCGTTTTAATTTTTTTCAAGGTTAACAGTGCCGCTGCTTTAGAAATGTCATCATAAGCGTTTTTAGGATTGTTGATATCCGCAATTTCGGCTGCTTGTTTTACAAAATAAGTTTGCAGGTATTGTCGGTGAATGTTTACTTTCCCCAATAAATCGGCTTTAAAAATCCCATTTGCCAAGTCACCCATCACTTCTGCTGCAGAATATGCATTGCCATAAAGACCTGAGTTGGAAATTCTTTGCAAGGTTGTTGGATGCATCATATGCGAAAGCGGTTCAGTTTGCAGGGTTAAATAAATAGTGTTTAATTTTGGGTCTTCTGTTGAGGAGAAGAATCCGAATCCGCGTCTTTGCATTTGCAAATAAGGGTATAACGGAATGTCGGCATCAAAAGCATTTGGCGCAAACGCATATTTGTTTAATATGGAAATGGCTCTTTTTTGTGCTGCTTTGGAAACTGGCGTAAATGGTTTTTCAGCAGTGTTTTGTCCAACATAACTTCTGTCAACATAAACCCCACCAACATAACGGCTTACCACAGCCATCATATCTCTTCTTTGGCCATTTAACATACCAAATCTGGAACGCAATTCTGCGTAATTCTCCCCATTTTTGCTGTATTTTGATTTAAGCTTGCCCATCACATTATTCACCAACATAAACCTTTCTTCAGCGTGGGTAATGGCATCACTGCTTAAATCATTCACCATAACGCGGGGATCAATCGCTTTTCCGGGAGAACGCATATCATCAGCATCATTCCCGAAAGTAAGGTTTGGTTCTGTGCTGCGGTTAAGAATTTTGTTCAATTCGGCTTCTTCAAGGTTTTCGTCAAATTCTCTGTAGCCATATTCAATAGCCCATAGATCGTAAGGCCCCGGTTTTGTGGTATAATAATTTCCCTGTTTTGATCGGTCTAATGAAAGATTAATTGCCGGATAATCCATCACGGATCCAATCAACCCAATATTTTCCGTAATTGCCGTGTTATGAAGTTCAGAAGGCTTCAACATTTGACTCGATTTCATATTGTGATTTAAACCAAGCGTATGGCCCATCTCGTGCAACAATAAATAATACAAAAATTCTTTGTGAATTTTTAAAATGGTTTTCGGGTCATCATCACTGGCATCGGCCAAGGTGGCACCCATCAAGAACTGACTTTTGAGTTCGCTTGCTAATGAGCATAATTGGCCATTATTATGGAAATAACTATTGATATTTGATTCTTTTTCGAAGCTATTCGCTGAAAATAAGTCATCATATATTGGTGATCTGCTTCCAGAAACCCATTCCACCGTAATATCAGCTCCCAAAATTTGCCCTGTTCTAGGATTTGCAAAACTTGGGCCGATAGCGCCGTATCTTGGAGTTGAAGACGCAACCCATCGAATTACGTTATAACGCACATCACCAGCATCCCAGTCAACAGTGTCTGGTTGCATTTTCATCACAACGGCATTTTTGAAACCCGCCTTTTCAAAAGCTTGGTTCCAACGATTTCCGGCTTCCATAACAGCTTCACGATATTCAACAGGAGTGGTGTTTTCTACCCAAAAAGTAATCGGCTCCACAGGTTCGCTTAGCGCCGCCGATGGGTCTTTTTTAGTTAAATACCATCGATGAATAATGTCTTTATAAGGTGTTGGCTTGATGCTTGTTTGGTCATTAATTTGTTCCCCAAAATAGCCAATGCGAGGATCATCTCTTCTTGCCCGGAAATTATTTTCGGGCATTTGCAAAAAGGTGTGCTGTATGCGAACCCGCACATAACGTGCATCTGTAATATCATTACCGCCACCATTCAATGGTGCCGGATTGTCATAAGCAAGGTCCACCGTAACGTCTGTGTTATTTGGAAAAGATCGAACACTGAAATATTTTGATTTAGATGCATTGAAATTTCCAAGGACGAATGCTGCTCCCGGAGTTGCTCCCGGACGCGGAGTTGGTTTTACAGGATCTAATTTTTCGCTTAAAAAAAGTCCGTCTCCAGCAATTAAGAAACCGGTACTGTCTTGTGCCACTATTTTCTCAGACAGAAAAATGGCTTCTGATATGTCCGTTCCGGCAGTTTTACTGATGGCATTGGCTTTGTCATAGTAAAAAGCAGTGTTTACCAATCCAAATTCAATTTTGTCGTTGGCTTTCTTTATGTCGAAAACATTCGTATTGCGATGCATACTCTGATTTAAATTCAAGCCTGTTGGACCATTCATCGAATAACTTTGATAAATAAATTCCTTATTCATCTGGTTTTTTTTGATGTAAAGTTGCATACTTCCTGTTACAGTGTCCTGATACACGGTAAACAATCCTTCAATTTTTTTACTGCCTTTAATTTTGTCTTTGAGAGAGACTTTGGCTGTTTTTTTTACTTTAGCGGAGTCTAATTTTGCTGCTGCGGCTTCTTTTTTATTTTCCTTTTTGCGCGGCGGTTTATTTTGCGCAAATGAAGAACCTGCAAAAAACAAAATTGCAAAAGAAAAAAGGAATGCGAATTTTAAGTTATTCATAGTATTAATGTTTAATGTGGATGGATAAAAATATTTTAGTTAAAAATGTTCACGAATATAAAATAAGTTTTTGAAATGGAGTAGTTTAAAATAAAAATTAGCATCATAACAAAAAGTTGGTTCAATAAAATGTGCTCCGTTTTTCAGTTTTTTAAAAAATTTATATTTCAATTGTTGCTGATTTTTACGAAGATGGTACGAATAGTTGGCAGATAGGTCACCTAAAAACAGGAAATTATGCTTATTTTTGCTATTGAATTTATTAATGATATAAAATGAAGGCATATATTTTTCCGGGCCAAGGCGCCCAATATACAGGAATGGGATTGGATTTATACAAGACTTCCTCTTTGGCAAAAGAGCTTTTTGAACAAGCCAATGTAATTTTGGGATTTCGCATTACCGACATTATGTTTGAAGGAACTGCTGAAGAATTGCAACAAACAAAAGTGACGCAACCCGCCATATTTTTGCACTCTGTAATTTTGGCAAAAACCTTGGGGAATAATTTTAAGCCTAAAATGGTGGCCGGTCATTCTTTGGGTGAATTTTCGGCCTTGGTGACCAATGGGGTTTTGTCTTTTGAGGACGGACTTAAATTGGTATCAAAAAGAGCTTTGGCGATGCAAAAAGCTTGTGAAATTCAAGTTTCCACGATGGCAGCCGTGTTGGGATTGGAAGATGCCATTGTTGAAGAAGTGTGCGACAGCATTGATGGTATTGTGGTTGCCGCAAATTACAACTGCCCTGGTCAAT
>DPCK01000018.1 GCA_003516285.1 Lutibacter sp.
TTGTCTTACGAAGAGCGCACAAAAATTAATTTTGACCATCCGAAAGCCATTGATTTTGATTTGTTGGTGGATCATTTGAAGAAATTGAAAAACGGTGAAATTATTAAACAGCCTGTTTACTCATTTGTTACGCACAATCGTACCGCCGATACTTTAATTACGCATCCAAGAAAAGTTGTTATTGTGGAAGGAATTCTTATTTTTAACAGCAAGGAATTGCGCGATTTGTTCGACATCAAAATTTTTGTGCACGCTGATACGGATGAACGTTTGATTCGTCGCGTAAAACGAGATATTGAAGAACGCGGCCGTAATATTACTGAAGTATTGGATCGCTATCAGAATACGTTAAAGCCTATGCATCAGCAGTTTATTGAGCCCACAAAAAATTACGCCGATATTATTATTCCAAATGACCGTTATAATACGGTTGCCATTGATATTGTTAGAACCGTAATAAGCCACAAACTTTAGTTAATGACTTTAAAACAAATAAAAAATAAACCTTTTGTAAAATTTATTACGAACCGATACGTAATGATTCTTGCCATATTTTTTGTTTGGATGGTGTTTTTTGACGAAAATTCGTGGGTAAACCATCGCGAATTTGACAAGGAAATTGACAAGCTTAAAAGTGAAAAAGAGTATTACCAGTCGCAGATTGATTCGGACAAAGCATTTATAAACAAGCACAATGACAAGGAAGAATTGGAAAAATTTGCAAGGGAACAATATAAAATGAAGAAAGAAAATGAGGAAATTTATATTATTGAATATGATACGATTCTCGAAAAATAACGATACCATTTTAGCAAATTATTGAGCACATAAGGTTTTCTTCTAAAAATATTTCCGATTTTTGTTTAATATACCTTAATTATGAGCAGTATTATTACTCAAGAATTTCCGCCAGTTTCGGCTGCCGCCTGGAAACAAAAAATTCAGTTCGATTTAAAAGGCGCCGATTATAACGAAACCCTTCTCACCAAAACCAATGAAGGCATTACCATAAAACCCTTTTACCACGCAGACGAATTCGTAAAATTAAATATTCCGCTCTCCAAAGAAGATTTTAAAATTTGCCAAAAAATAATTGTTTCCGATAATGCTGACGCAAACTCAAAAGCAGTTGACGCCATAAACAAAGGGACAAATTCACTGAAATTTGTTGCGAAAAAACCTTTTGATGTTGCCTTATTGTTTAAAAATTTGCTGGGTAAAAACATAGAATTTCATTTTCATTTTGAATTTTTATCAGAAGCATTTATTGATGAACTTGCCGAATTATTGAAAAACGAAACCGTTTTTTACAATATCGACATTGTTGGAAAATTGGCTAGAACCGGAAATTGGCACAAATCCCTAAACGATGATTTTAAGACGCTTGATACGATTATTAGTAAAAATCCGGATGCATTTATATTGGGCGTAAATGCCGATATTTACCAAAATGCCGGTGCAAATATTGTGCAACAAGTGGCGTATGCTTTGGCCGTTGCCAACGAATATTTAACCAAATTTGGCGCTGAAATAGCCCAAAAAATGCAATTCAATTTTGCGGTTGGCAATCATTATTTCTTCGAAATTTCAAAAATTCGGGCTTTTAAATATGTGTATAATTTAATGCTCAGTCAATATGAAACCGAGGAAAACGCACTAGTTTTTGCCGAACCAAGTTTGCGCAACAAAACCATTTACGATTACAACGTCAATATGTTGCGCACCACTACCGAAAGTATGAGCGCCATTTTAGGCGGTGCAAACACCATCTCAAATTGTGCTTATGATGCTGTTTTTCACGATTCCAATGATTTTGGCGACCGAATTGCCAGAAACCAATTGCTCATTTTAAAGGAAGAAAGCTATTTTAAACACGGACAGCAAATTGCCACAAATTCCTATTATATTGAATCCATCACCAAGCAAATCGCAGAAAAAGCATTGGATATTTTCAAGGAAATTGAAAAAGGCGGGGGATTTTTAGCGCAACTGAAAGAAGGCATTATTCAAAGGAAAATTAAAGAAAATGCAAAAAAAGAACAAGCGCAATTTGATGCCGGCGAATTGGTTTTGCTGGGAACCAACAAATATCCAAATGCGCAAGATAAAATGAAACACGATTTACAGGCGAATCCGTTTGTTGCAAGAAACCCACAAAAAACACTGATAATTCCGATAATCCCAACCAGATTGGCAGAAAAATTAGAACAAAAAAGACTGAAAGATGAAGCGTAAAGATTTTTCACAACTAAAAATTGTCAGCCAAACCGAAAAAGAAACCAATTTCGAACACGAAAATTATGTCGCCGGAATTGAGCCTTATTTAAGAGGGCCCTACTCCACCATGTTTGTTCATCAGCCCTGGACCATTCGTCAGTATGCCGGATTTTCAACGGCCGAAGAAAGCAACGCCTTTTACCGCCGAAACTTAGCGGCGGGCCAAAAAGGTTTGTCGGTTGCATTTGATTTGGCAACGCACCGCGGTTACGATTCGGATCACGAACGTGTGCAAGGCGATGTTGGCAAAGCCGGCGTAGCCATTGATTCGGTAGACGATATGAAAATGCTTTTCGACAAGATTCCGTTAGACCAAATGTCGGTTTCTATGACAATGAACGGCGCTGTCTTACCTATTTTGGCATTTTATATTGTGGCCGCAAAAGAGCAAGGCGTTGCTGAAAAATTATTGGAAGGCACCATTCAAAATGATATTTTAAAAGAATTTATGGTGCGCAATACGTACATTTATCCGCCAACGCCCTCCATGAAAATTATTGCCGATATTTTTGAATATGCCAGCAAAAATATGCCGAAATTTAATTCCATTTCCATTTCGGGCTATCATATGCAAGAAGCCGGCGCCACACCAGAAATTGAATTGGCCTATACCTTGGCAGACGGACTGGAATATATCAAAACCGGAATTGCTGCGGGAATGGACATCGATTCTTTTGCGCCACGTTTGTCATTTTTCTGGGCCATTGGTATGGATCATTTTGGGGAAATTGCAAAAATGAGGGCAGCTCGTATGTTGTGGGCAAAAATGGTGAAGCAATTCAACCCGAAAAATCCGAAATCGCTGATATTGCGCACCCATTGCCAAACAAGCGGCTGGAGTTTAACAGAGCAAGATCCGTTTAACAATGTTGCACGAACCGCTATTGAAGCGATGGCGGCTGCATTTGGCGGCACACAAAGTTTGCACACCAACGCGCTCGATGAAGCCATTGCATTGCCCACCGATTTCTCTGCCAGAATAGCCAGAAATACGCAAATTTATATTCAGGAAGAAACAAAAATTACCAAAACTGTCGATCCTTGGGCGGGTTCCGATTTTGTTGAAAAACGCACTGAAGATATGGTCAATAAAGCTTGGGAACTGCTTCAGGAAGTGGAAGAGCTTGGCGGAATGACCAAAGCCATTGAGCAAGGCATTCCGAAATTGCGCATAGAAGAAGCATCCGCAAAAAAACAAGCCAGAATTGACAGCACCCGTGATATTATTGTGGGCGTGAATAAATTTGTTTTGGAAGAAGAAGATCCGCTGCAGATTTTAGAAGTGGACAATGATGCCGTTCGGGAATCGCAAATTGCGCGGTTGAAAGCATTAAAATCAGTAAGAAATAACGAAGAAGTTCAAAAAGCACTGCAAAATTTAACAGAATGCGCCAAAACCCAAGAAGGAAATTTATTGGAGCTGGCGATTATTGCTGCTGAAAAAAGAGCTACTTTAGGGGAAATTTCCGATGCTTTAGAAAAAGTATTTGGAAGATATAAAGCAACCATTAAATCTATTTCCGGCGTGTACAGCAAAGAAATTAAAAACGATCCAGATTTTGAAAAAGCCAAGGAACTGGCCAACAAATTCGCTGAATTGGAAGGAAGACGTCCACGAATTATGATAGCAAAATTGGGGCAAGACGGCCACGACCGAGGCGCAAAAGTAATAGCCACAGGTTATGCCGATTTGGGGTTTGACGTGGATATTGGTCCGCTGTTCCAAACACCAAAAGAAGCCGTAAAACAGGCTATAGAAAATGATGTGCACGTGTTGGGGATTTCTTCCCTGGCGGCAGGACATAAAACCTTGGTACCACAAGTGATTGAGGAATTAAAATCTTATGGCCGCGAAGATATAATGGTCATTGCCGGAGGTGTAATTCCGGCACAGGATTACCAGTTTTTGTTTGATGCCGGCGTGGCGGGCGTATTCGGTCCGGGTACAAAAATCTCAAAAGCCGCCATTGAAATATTAAATGTGTTGATTGATAAATAGTGAGTCGGAGTAATAAACCCATTAAAATTAAAAATTAATAAATGGTTAAAACCATTCATAAACGCAGATTTCATTAATAACCCAGGGTTTAAACCCTGGGTTATGATGAATTTTTGAAACACCAAACCGTTTTAACGGTTTAAATGAATTCAAACTTGAAAAAAGAACATCAAAAACCTTAGCCTAATTAATTAATAATCTGTTATTTACCTTGCATTAACGCAACAAAATCAGGCTCCTTTTGTAAGCTATTAAGATCAGGGTCATGTTTGAGATAGTTATAGTTTTCGAACCCATTGCTCACCGCTTTTTTGAGATTTTCAATAGCGACCCTTTTTTCATCTATTAATGCATAAAAACAAGCGGCATTATAAACAATAATTGGGTCGTTTGGATTTTGTTCAATTCCTTTTTGCATTTCTTTTTTTGCTTCCTCTAAGCGACCCAGCCTTTTAAGTGTAAAGGCATAAAATTGGTGGGCGCGAGAGTCATCAGGGTGATGTAACAAATAGTTTGGGTAAAATAATACGGCACGTTCAACAGTAGCCTGCAGATTTTTTTTATCCTGTAATGTTTCATAAGCCATCTGCAAATCACCATAAGGAGAATGGAAATCCCCATTAAGTTCTAAAACTTTATTGAAATCAAAAACCGCCTCAAAATCTCGGTCCATCACTCTATATAGCCTACCCCTTACCCAATAAGCAAAAAAATTGTCAGGGTCAAATGAAATAGCCTTTTCTGCAGCTATCAAAGCTTCATTTGGTAAATTTTTGTTATAATAAACCAGGCCAAGAGCACTATAAGCTTCCGATGAAGCAGGATCATAGATAAGTGCTTTTAATGATGATTCTTCGGCCTTTTTAATCCATTTGAGATTTTTATCATGTGTTTCATAAAGTAAGGCACAAGCCTCGGCCATACCAGCATAAGCAGCGGCATATTTTGAATCCAAATCTATTGCATTTTGAAAAAGGTCTATCGCTAAAAGTAGGTAGCTCTTGGTATATCTAAACAGAAATTCTCGGGCTCTTAGGTTAGCGTCATACGCCTCACTGTTCATCGTTGCTCTTTTGCCAAGGGCTACTTTTTCTTTTGGCGTAAGCTTTAGTTGTAATGATTTTACAATCTTTTTGGATACCTGTTCCTGAATACCAAAAACATCCTCAATTTTTCCATGATAGATATCGGCCCAAAGCTGAGCATCTTTTTGAACATCAATTAATGCTATTGATATTTTTAAATCATTCTTAAACTTACGCACAGTTCCTTGCAAAAGATATCTCGCATTTAATTCTCGACCCAAGGACACAATATCCATTTCAGAATCTCTATACTGCATAGAAGTACTTCGTGAAGCAATATCAAGCTCTTTGATTCCGGACAAACGGATAATGATTTCCTCTGTTAATCCGTCACTAAAATAATTGCTGTCATTGTCGGAACTGGTGTTCTGAAACGGTAAAACTACCAGTTTTTTATTTTCATTATTAAGCTGATTTTTAGCCTGTTCAGCTTTAAATTGTGCCACTTCAACATTTTTAATTTTTTTAATTCCCGTTGGAGACAATTCATATACCCAAACAAAAACTAAACTGATTGGAAAACCTATAATCAATATAAAAATCAAGGTTTTCATAAAATAATGCGGGGCATTAAAAGCTGGAAGAACAATAGCAGATACTTGAGCAATTAACCAAGCTATGACTAAATAGGTTATCGCTGATCTAAATACATTACGCCTTTTAAGCTCTGCTATATATTTTTTAAAATTCACTTTAACCCATAATTAGTTTTTTAAATAAAATCTAATTTGTACCATTATAATTTCAGCGGGATTGGAGAAACTCGAGGCAACATAAAGGGTTTAAGACATACTGTGAGTATCTGAAATCTTCAGCTTAATCAGTATTAAAGATAAGAAAAAATATCTAATGATTAATTAAAAAAAAACGGAANNGAACATTAAAACGCTGATTTTGAATATTGGAGCAAAACAAATATAGTTATGAATAATGATAAAAATATGATATAAGAGGAATAACCTTAGATTTTTCAATTGCCTAAATAACAAAGAAAACAGTTAGGCAGACATTGCGCTTCGAACGAAATGAATAACTCATAACTGTAAAACACAGCCATTTTATACTGCACATAGAAACGATAAAGCTACTTTTGATGAAAACTTAACAGATGGCAAAAAAGTAAAGGTGAAATAAGCATCAATCTCAGAAAAACGAAAAAAACAAAGGTTTCAAAAAATAATTAAAAAATACCTGACGTTACACTTGAATAACTCTTTTTGATTCCTGCTAAAATAATTGTAATTTTGGGTAACATAAAATTACTGAAATTCAGTGAAATAAAGTTTGATATTTGTAATACCTAAACAAGTTTACTTGCAAACAGTTTGCCTCACATAAAAAATAATTAACCATTAAAAACGATAGTATGAAGAAACTTTTTTTGATTTTGGGTTTGATAATCTTTTCAATCTTTACCGGATGTGGAAAAAAAGATGATGGAAACAATTTAATTGTCGTTGTAAAATACAAAACACTGCCAAACAAAAGTGTTGATGCTGTTACGGGCTTAAAAAAACTGATTGAACAAGTTAAAGGAGAAGAACATTTTGTGAGTCTTAAACTGCACATTGATCAAAATGACAATTCGAATATTTTGTTATATGAAGAATGGGATGATGCGTTGTATTATCAAAATCAACATATGAAAACAAAACATCTTAAAGAATTTATTGTTGAATCCCAAACTTTTCTGGCCGGGCCGCCTGAAATTTCATTGTGGAAAGTGAATGCGGTTTATAAATAATTCGCAAACTTGCAGCTAATTAAAATTTAATAAAAATGGTTAAAATCATTCACGCCAGCTATTAAATTATAAATGAACTGATTGACGAAACATAAAACTTCAACCATGGGAAATTCGACCTATAAAAACGGACAAATTATTTCTGAACAAAAGGGAAATCGCTTAACCTATTTCTATAAAAACGGCAAGGTGAAGGCAACGGGAATTTTTGAAAATAACCTGATGCAAGACGAATGGATATTTTATCGCGAAACCGGACAATTGTGGCAAGTTGGAAATTTTAAAGACAGCATAAAACACGGTCATTTTATACGATATGACAGAAACGACAATGTTGAATATGACGAAAACTTTGAAAATGGCAAAAAAGTAAAGACGAAATAAGCATCAATTTCAATACTCGTTAGTGGATTTTGGTCGTTTGGAAGAAAAAGGTTGGTAAAAAGCAAAAAAATAGTGCACTTGCCATTAAAACAATATCTGGAAAATCTCCAATTTTTACGTCGCATAAATCCAATATAAAAGCCATCGTAATTGCCAAAAAAAAAATTCAATAAATTAGAGAGATAAAGTCCCCATAAATATTCAGATTTCAGACAAAATTCCGGCTTTAAAATTAAATCATTAAGATTTTTGTGTTGATAGAAAAGAAAAAAGAAAAAAAATAAATATATTTACATTACAAAAGAATTTCAAACCACTTACAATTCACTCGAAATTAGCGTTTGAACACTAAATTTGCTTGAATCATAAAATTAAAAAAAATGAATGGAAAAGAATTTTTTAAAAATGAACCACTGCTTTATAAGATTATCTATTTAATAGGTGTCATCTTTTTATTTGTTAATTTAAACGATATAACATCCGGAAAAAATGAAGTAAATATTGCATTTCCAATTATTGCCTTTGGAATATTGATATTTTTATTTATGAGACTTGCTGTATTTAGCAATAATAATGACTATTGATTAATTTATGGGTTTTTGAAAATAAAATTATTTCGCAATAAAAGTCCCTAAAACCTAAAAATTATCCATACTTGCCAAAAAGTCACCAACAAAATTCGTTTTGCCTTTAGCACTTCCTATAAAAAAACGTTAAAATATATAGCATATTACAATTATGGCTGTTGATTTTGGTAATATTGTACCCTAAACTTCAAAAATGAAAAAACTTACAAGCATAATTGCACTTTTAACTTTAACAATTTCAGTGATGGCACAAAACACTAACGAACTTAACATTGGCGACAAAGTTTCCGAATTTTCAGGAATAGACGATACCGGCGCTAATTGGAAATCGAGCACCGTGAAATCCGATTTCTTGGTGGTGTACTTTTATCCGGCAGCAATGACCGGCGGATGCACCGCACAAGCGTGCGCTTACAGAGATGACAAAGCCAATTTTGATAAAATGGGTGCAACCATTATTGGCGTTAGCGGCGACGAAGTGAAAAATTTAAAAGTTTTTAAAGAATCATCCCAATTGAATTTTCCGTTAATTTCCGACACTCAAGGCATTATTTCCAAAAAATTTGGCGTACCAACAAAAGATGGTGGTGAAATAACCCGTGAAATTGCTGGCGAAAATTTTTTATTGGTTAGGGGAATTACCGCATCACGCTGGACATTTGTCCTTGATAAAAACAGAAAAATCATTTATAAAAATGCCGAAGTGAATGCTGCAGACGACAGCAAAAAAGTAATGGAAGTAATTAAAAAGGCGAAAGGATAAAGTAATCAGGAGTCGGAAGACCGAAATCTGAAGTTTGGGTTATATTCGACTGCAAGACAAAAAGCCAAAAACTTCTATAAATTCTAAATTCTAATCCCGCCTGTGCGGGATTGTTTATTCATTACTAGCCACCATTCCTCTTTCTGAATCCAATATTTTTCGTAGCCAAAGCATCAGCAACACTGCCAACAAGCCCAAGCCACCCATTAAAAACCAGTTGGCCATAAACCCGAATCTATCAATAACTTCCATTCCGGTTTTTGCGCTAAAAATATGGGCACAGGAAAACGCCATAGAATACAGCGCCAAATAACGGCCTTCATTTCCTGATGGCGCCCTGTTCATCGCAAAATTATTGGTAAAAGGAAACGCCAACATTTCTCCCAAAGTAATCAACAGCATACTTAGTATTAAAATACCGCTCCAAGATGTTGCGTTCAAAATCGCATAACTCATTGCCAACAACCCCAAACTCCAGGTAATTATTTTCATCCTGTCGAGTAATTTTTTTTCGATATAATGAATCAAAGGCATTTCAAACAAAAAGATTAAAAATCCGTTCACCGACATCAACAAACCAATCTCAACTTCCGTCATTCTGTGAACTTCTTTGTAGAACAGAGGCATTGTGGTAAATAACTGCATAAATATAAGGCCCATCAAAAATATAATCACTAAAAATAACCAATAAGGCCGATCTTTATAAACTGAAGTAATGTTGTTTTGCTTTTCAACAATTATTTTAGATGCATCAACCCTGATCTTCTTTTCTTTCAACACCACTTTCATCACCACAATAGCGGCAATACACGTAATTCCATCCACCCAAAAAAGTCCGGAATAGCTTATCAAGGCAATGATCAATCCGCCAAAAAATGGTCCGAAAGAAAATCCCAGATTAATCGCCAAACGAATCAATGTTAACGATCTTGTCTGATTTTCAGGTTTGCTGTACGCTTTTAAGGAAACAAACATCGCCGGTCTAAAGGCGTCGGCAAAAACCATTGTGATAAAAATGCCAATGGCGAAACCAAAAAATGTATGCACAAATTGCAAGGCAATAAACGAAAATCCCGTGATCAATAAACTGAAAAACATCACCCGATAAAAACCAATTTTATCCGACAGTTTTCCGCCCACATAAGAACCCAATAACGATCCCAATCCAAAGCAAGTCATAATCCACCCAACTTCACTCAAAGATAAGTTCATATCCTCGGTTAAATACAAGGACAAAAACGGAATTACCATCGTTCCCGCCCTGTTTATAAAGGTAATTAACGCCAGCCACCAAACTTCTTTGGACAGCCCGCTAAACGAATTTCGGTAACCGTTGAATGTTCTTTTTAACATTTTTTATCTTTATAATATTTTAAAACAGCAACAAGCATTAATTTTAAAATTTGAGCCTGCCCGCCTTTTTGGTAGGCGTTCCCCGCCAGCAGGCGGGCCGGGATTTTCACTGCAATCTTTTATTGCAAAATGGCAATAAAAGTATTTTCGCTGCAAACAAAGTTCACTGAACACCAATTTCAAAATAATTAATGGGTGAAGTAATCCCTAACGCGGCTAAAATTCAAAATTCAACAAACGCACATTTCAGTTAAAACCTTCATCATTTCACCCGCATTTCAAAACTAAAAAACCCGACATAAAGTCGGATTCAACCCATAAAAATCATAATTTCCACAAGGCGCTTGCTATTTTTTCAAAATTACAAAAATTTGCGTCAATGCTAATTTTTAATTTCTATTAAATATTCTGTATTTTTGAACATAATTTAAAAAAAAAAATGAAGTATTTCCTAAGTATTTTCGTCACCATTATTTTGTTATCCTGCGCTAAAAAAGAAACAACGCATCATAACGAAATCAAACTTTTTCAATACGATTTAAATGTTGAGTTTGCAGATGCAACCAAATCGCCTTTAACCGAAGAGGACAAGAAAACATTTAAAGCACTGGAATTTTTTGACATTGACGAAAAATACAACATTGAGGCCGATTTTGAATTAACGCCCAACACGCCCGTTTTTGAAATGCCAACAACTACCGATCGTTTGCCTTTGTACCGAAAATACGGCATTGTCCGTTTTACGTTGGATGGTAAAAAATTTGAGTTGAGTATTTTTCAAAACCAGCAATTAATGAATGAATTTAACTACAAAGACTATTTATTCCTGCCTTTTAATGATGCCACAAACGGAACCGCAACTTATGGCGGCGGACGTTATTTGGATTTAGAAATCCCCAAGGAAGGAAGCAAAAAAATACGCATCGATTTCAACAAAGCCTACAATCCGTATTGTGCTTATAATCACACATTTTCGTGTCCAATTCCACCTTCAGAAAACAATTTGCCCATTGCCATTCCTGTTGGCGTAAAAGCCTTTAAATAAAAAAGCCTGCCCAGTAATCGTACAAACTGGACAGGCTAAACCTAATATAATAATTAACCAATAACTATTCTTATAAAGAAATCACAAACACCAAATAAGCATCATCTGTATCCGGATTAAAAATGGCTGATGCAGATACGCCTAAACTAAATGCGTCGGTGATTTTAATGGCTTTCGATGCCGAAAGTCCGAAGTTGGAAACTTTATATTCCCCATCTGTGGTATATATTTCATTTCCTGCCCCAACAAAAGCTTTCAATTCCGTTTCACCAACTTTGAAAGGGTAACCCAATTCTGTATAAACTGAATTGTTATCATCATTGTAAACGTTTATACCCATAAATAATGTTAATGGAAATTTCTCCACCCCGTCAAAACTTAATGTAGCCTCACCAACGTGATTTTGCATTTTAAAAT
>DPCK01000051.1 GCA_003516285.1 Lutibacter sp.
GTCATCACCAATGCAATTTCTTTGGTAACGCCGTGCAAGGTTAATTTTCCTTTTAAATTGTACTTTCCGGTTCCTGTTTTTGTAACAGAACTGCTTACAAATGTCATTTTTGGATACTTTTCAGTTTCAAAAAAGTCAGCGCTCCTTAAATGTTCATCTCTTTTTGCATTGTCTGTATTCACGCTGTTTACATCAACAATAAAGTTAATTTTTGCGTCAGAAAAATCATCTTTTGTGGCGATTACAGATCCTTCATACTTAGAGAAGATGCCTTCAACTTCAGAAATTACCATATGGTCAACGGCAAAACGGATAGAGGAATGTGACGGATCAATATTCCAGGTGGTTTGTGCTTGCACCAAGGCTACACTCAATAAGGCAATTACGATACTTAATTTTTTCATCATTTAGATATTTTAATATTATTAATAAATTAGACTGCAAATATATGTTAAAACATTGTATGTTGCAACATATATTATAAATTATTTTAAATAAATTAAATATAAATAATTTATATTATTGAATATCAATTAATTATATTTATAAAATTTAATTTTATTTACCACCTAAAAAGCGTAAATTTGCGGTACATAAATTAGGTATGCAAGAAGAGCAAGTCATATTGGTAAACGAGAAAGATGAAAAAATTGGGTTAATGCTAAAAATGGAGGCGCATAAAAAAGCGATGCTCCACAGGGCGTTTTCGGTATTTATATTTAACGCTAAAAACCAATTGTTGTTGCAGCAACGCGCTGCGCATAAGTACCATTCACCTTTATTGTGGACAAATACTTGTTGCAGTCACCAGCGTGA
Source organism: Lutibacter sp. (assembly GCA_003516285.1). Classification (GTDB taxonomy): domain Bacteria; phylum Bacteroidota; class Bacteroidia; order Flavobacteriales; family Flavobacteriaceae; genus Lutibacter. The sequence goes on from DPCK01000051.1 coordinate 817, forward strand.
CGGGGAAGGGAATACAGAAGCCGGCAAACGTCGTTTGGAAGAAGAGATGGGCTTTGTCTGCGAGTTAAAAGAAGTGACCTGGTTTATCTATAAAGCGTCTTTCGACAATGGGCTGACGGAACACGAATTGGACCATATTCTGATTGGTTATTATAATGAAGATCCGATTTTGAATAGGGAAGAGGTTGAAAGTTTTAAATGGATGACCATAGAAGAGGTTAAACTTGATATGGAAAAAAATCCAGAAATTTATACCGAATGGTTTAAAATCATTTTCGATAAATATTACAGTTTTATAAGTCATTAGAATTAATAAAAATAGGATGAAACGAGCCATAACAAATTTTGATACACACAGAAATGATTAATGGCGAACTGCATCTGTACCAATAAAGAATAAATAATAAACAGATGAAAGTAACCGTAAACAGAAAAGCCCATTTTAACGCAGCACACCGTTTGTACAACGCAGATTGGACAGATGCGAGAAATGCCACCGTGTTTGGAAAATGCGCAAACCCACATTATCACGGACATAATTACGAGCTCATTGTTTCGGTGAAAGGAGAAATTCATCCGGAAACCGGTTTTGTGATGGATATGAAAATTCTGAAAACTTTGATCGAGACAGAAATCGAAGAACAATTCGACCATAAAAATTTAAATGAAGAAGTTCCGGAATTCAAAACACTGAATCCAACCGCCGAAAATATTGCTGTGGTAATATGGAACAAACTGCATCAAAAAATTGATAAAAACCTGCAACTTTCCATAACGCTGTATGAAACCCCGAGAAATTTTGTTACTTATTCAGGAGTATAAAAAAGTTATATGTTATTTGTTGATTTTAAAATATAACAAATAACATATATCAAATAACACGAACTATTTAGTCTCTTTTTTACAGGTATTGATACCGAAAATTACGTAAAGTGGACAAAAACTGAACAAACTTGTCAGTAAGAAAATGAGCGAGAAAGCCAAAAGCACTAAGGCAAGCGTGCCTTCAATTTTACCCAAATAATACAAAACGGCAATCACAACAGCGATCAAGACGCGTATCAATTTGTCGGCTGAACCCATATTTTTTTTCATTATTTCTCTTTTTTAAAATTAATAATGAATAAAGATAACATAAATTTAGGAATCCTTTTTATTTTTATTCAATTCGTCTTGCAGCCTTCTCATTGCTTTTTGTTCTCTTTCAAGCGCTTTTTCTTTGTAAATGGCAAATTCTTCTTCTGCCTGTTTTAAAGACAATTTGCAATGTGTGGTAATGCTGTTACTTTGTTTAAATTTCGTGATAAAAAACAGGAGTGCCCCAATCAACACTATAACAATTAAAAAAAACATCGTCTTAAAAACAGATTTGTCAAATTGCATCCCAAAGAGCGATATACTTTCTTTTTCGGCTATTAAGCTGCTAATCGTAGTTTCTGCTTCGGAAAGTTTGGTATTTAAACTGTCGATTATCATTTTTTGTGAATTCATAGTGACTGAATTGTCAAAAATCCTCTTTTTTGAAGCTGAAACGGTATCGAGAACATTCGATTTTAACTTTAGCAGCCAAGCCGTTCGCACAACTTTATAATCCTGTAAACTATTCGATTCGTTTATAAGATATTCAAACTGACTTTTTACGGAAACAGTATCTTTTAATTTATTGGCGGTCTGGCCATAAATGTTTGAAGTTATAAATAATACGGCCATTACCGTGAATGCTATTTTGTTCATATTAAAATTCTTTGATTGCATAACGAACTTAAAAACTAGTTATTGTTATTATAGTAGACTTCCAGTTCATTTAAATAGGCTTGTTTTTTATTTTCTTC
>DPCK01000163.1 GCA_003516285.1 Lutibacter sp.
AAAATAGGAAAAGAAACGCCAACCATCAAAGATGCCGCTAAATTTAAAATCGCGTTTAACACCCTTCAAAAATTAATTAAAGAAGGTCGGATTTTGGCCGGTCACGATATTTCTTCCGGAGGAATGATTACCACCTTGCTTGAAATGTGTTTCTCACAGCAAACATTGGGATTGAAAATTGACCTTACTGCCATTGCGGAAGTTGATTCCGTTAAATTGCTCTTTGCAGAAAACAGCGGGATTATTTTCCAAAGTGCTGATGAAACAGTGCCCGCTATTTTAACTGAAAACAACATTGAATTTTTTGAAATAGGTTTTGCCCATAAAAGTGATTGCATAACCATCAATAATTTTGATGAAATGCACACCTTCAATATTGCTGAATTGCGCGATGTTTGGTACGAAACTTCTTATTTGCTGGATCAAAAACAATGTGCCAACAACAAAGCGCTGGATCGTTTTGAACATTATAAAAATCAGCCTTTAAAATATACTTTCCCTGAACATTTTACAGGAATAAAACCAATCATTTCAAATACAGTCGAGCGGCCAAAAGCAGCCATTATTCGTGAAAAAGGAAGCAATTCTGAACGCGAAATGGCAAATGCCATGTATTTGGCAGGTTTTGATGTGAAAGATGTGCATATGACCGATTTAATCAGCGGACGCGAAACCTTGGAAGACATACAGTTTATTGGTGCTGTGGGCGGATTCTCAAACTCTGATGTGTTGGGTTCCGCAAAAGGCTGGGCGGGTGCATTTTTATACAACGAAAAGGCGAAAAACGCCTTGGACAATTTCTTCAAAAGAGAAGATACGTTATCAGTTGGCATTTGCAATGGCTGTCAGCTTTTTATGGAGTTGGAAGTCATTAATCCCGAACACGAAGTTCACGGAAAATTATTGCACAACGATTCCCACAAACACGAAAGTGGATTTACTTCGGTAACCATTCAGGAAAACAATTCGGTGATGCTTTCTACTTTGGCTGGCAGCACTTTAGGGGTTTGGATTTCACACGGTGAAGGAAAATTTAACTTGCCAATGGAAGAAAATGACTATAATATTGTGGCAAAATATGGTTATGACGCCTATCCGGCAAATCCGAATGGATCCGATTATAACGTGGCGATGCTAAGCTCAAAAGACGGCAGGCATTTGGTGATGATGCCCCATATAGAACGTTCTATTTTTCAATGGAACTGGCCTTACTATCCGGAAGGCAGAAAAGACGAGGTTTCGCCGTGGGCAGAAGCTTTTGTGAATGCCAGAAAATGGCTGGAGAATAAATAGTCTTAAACCACTTAATTATTTCAAAAGGATTTCGCTATTGTGAAATCCTTTTTTTATTTTTTATTATTCTCAAAATCAAATCTATAGTTCAAACCAAAAATCAATCGTGTATCTGAGTTTTTTTCACCATAAAATCCTTCAGTATTAAAAATATAAGAAAATTTAAATCCTAATTTCTCATTAAACAATCCTTCCGCTGAAACAAATTGTGCATCTGGAGCTTGTAATAAACCATAGCGCAAACTATAGTCTTCTTTTAGGCCGAACCCGGACCCAATGCTATATTCTTGAGTATGGCTGGGAAAAGGAGATGGAAAACTAAATCCATATGCATACTTTATATCCAGAATATCTCGCCTACCTACTCTTAAATAAAATTCAGGTAAAATAGTCGCTGTTTTCATACCATTTTCATAATTTATTGCTTCAGAAGCACCTAATGGAAACCACCTTAAATTTCCTAATTGAAACCCACCACCAGCACCAATCCACTTCATATTATAACTTGCAAAAGGATTCACTCCATAAACAAAAAATGATTTTTCCGTTCCAGAAGTTAAGTTGATTTCTTTATTACTTCCCCCATATAAATTTGCACCATAGGTGAATGTGGCTTTTTCTTGATTTGAAATTTGAGAAAATCCAACACCTCCAACAGTATATTTGTACTTGTAATATTCATGATCATAACTCGTACCACATTCTGTTGCTGTTGGGTTAAATGCAATATCACCTACCAAACTACCAAAAGAAGTTCCTATATCCACCCTTTTATACTTTGTTACTTCCCCTTGTTCAGTTGGAATAGATTGAGAAATTAAAATAAAAGGAAAAATTAAAAAGGTACATCCTATTAAGTATTTTTTTAATACTAAATTATTTTTATATACAAATATGGCTGTTACAACTATAGCAGGTACAATATTTATAAAAATAACCCCAAATTCATAGGTTGTAAACAATTCTTGAAAAGTATAGATAACCAATGAAATTACCATTATAAAATGAATTGAATAATTATGATTTATATAAGGTTTTTCCTGCTGAAATAAATTAATTTTTAAATACTTTTCATAGATTATTAGAAATGTAGCACTTATAATTCCTATAAATAACAAGGCCCATTGAAAAGCGCGAACACCGAGTAGATGATATTTATTAAATGGAGATGCAGCCGCATCTCTTACAAATTCAATTGAAAATCTAAAAAACATTAAAAGGGCAATTCCAAAAAGTAAAGAACTTCCGTTTTTCTTCCAAAAATTTCGAGTTTTCCATACCATATAGGCAATCACAAATAGCCCAACGGTTTCATAAAGTTGCACTGGGTGAACACTTAATGAAAATAAAGCATCATCATCTATCAAATTTGACACCCAATGATTAAAATGAGCATGTGTACCTTTCATATAATGGACTCCAAAAACACTATCCGTAACGTTCCCATAACAACAACCAATAAAGAAACATCCCAATTTTTGAATAGCCAAACCAATGGGCGCTGTAAAAGCATACACATCTAAAATCGGTTTTTTAAAACCAATTATTTTTTGTGATATTAATAATGCCATTAAACCAAATATCAATGCTCCTATGGCAGATCTCCCGTTATAATTTATACTTAAGTTTGAATTAAAAATTGATGTCCATTCCTCAATAGGAATTGTAAATAATCTGGAACCTATTATAGAAAAAACAGTAATCGTTGCAAGTGTTAGTAACAGAAATTTAATATCATAATTTCGTTTTATTCCAACTAATAAAATTAGAATTGCAGGTACAAGAAATGATAAAATGTAAAAAAAGGAAAAATAAAATTCTGAAGTAAAAAAAGAAAAATCCATAATCGTAAAGTATAAAAGTAAAGGTTATTATTAAAATAAATTAAAAACCACTACAACTCCTTTTAATGAAAATTAAAATTATTAAGCGTTGTTTACATTATACAACTTTGTAAAATGGATGGACAAACATATGCCCGTAAAAACAAAGTAAACGTCAATTAAATCTACAACAAATAAATAACATTTACAATAAGGCTTAAAAAATATTGAAATTAATGAATTCTTATAAGTTATTTNNACCATTTTTTTAGCTACTTTGCATTAATAAATATTAATTTATGGCAGAAATGTGAACACTTGTACATAAAAATCTATCAGAATTAATTTTAAAGAATGAAGTGGAATTGGGCCTACTATTCCGAAG
>DPCK01000036.1 GCA_003516285.1 Lutibacter sp.
TGAAGTCATAGAATTTTGCGATCCACGAGTTCAAATTATAAAAAAAACCATTGAAGAAACTTTTAATATTGATATTCACAAACATTCACTTTATTTCTACGGAACAAAAAAAACAAACAACAATTAATATATAATTTAACAAATGGCTGTAAATTTATTACTAGGACTGCAATGGGGAGATGAAGGGAAAGGCAAAATTGTAGACGTCCTCACGTCTAATTACGATATTATTGCTCGATTTCAGGGAGGTCCAAACGCAGGGCATACTTTAATTTTTGATGGACATAAACACGTTTTACACACCATTCCTTCTGGTATTTTTCACAAAAATGCGATGAACCTTGTTGGTAACGGCGTTGTGATTGATCCCGTAATTTTTAAAAAAGAATTAGAAAACTTAGAAAAATTTAATTTAGACATAAAATCTAAACTGTTAATTTCCAGAAAAGCTCATTTAATTTTACCAACGCATCGTTTATTAGATGCAGCAAGTGAAACTTCAAAAGGAAAAGCAAAAATTGGCTCAACCTTAAAAGGAATTGGTCCAACTTATATGGATAAAACCGGAAGAAACGGTATGCGTGTTGGCGATTTAGAATTGGAAGACTGGAAAGAAAAATACCACGCATTGACAGAGAAACACCTTAGAATGCTTGAATTCTTTAAAGTTGAAATTGAATATGATTTGACGGAACTGGAAAAAGAATTTTTTGGAGCTATTGAAGTTTTAAAACAACTTCCTTTTATTGACAGTGAAGAATATTTAAACGAAGCCATCAGAAACAAAAAAACCATCTTGGCGGAAGGTGCGCAAGGATCTATGTTAGATATTGATTTTGGAACGTATCCTTTTGTAACTTCTTCAAACACTACTGCAGCCGGAGCTTGCACGGGTTTAGGCGTAGCGCCAAATAAAATTGGCGAAGTTTTTGGAATATTTAAAGCCTATACCACACGAGTTGGTTCAGGCCCCTTTCCTACGGAATTATTTGATGAAGATGGCGCAACTATGGGAAGAATCGGACAAGAATTTGGTGCCACAACAGGAAGACCTCGCCGTTGCGGCTGGTTGGATTTGGTAGCGTTAAAATATGCGATTCAAATTAGTGGTGTTACCCAACTGATTATGATGAAAGGCGATGTGCTTTCTGGATTTTCTACACTTAAAGCTTGTACTTCCTACAATTATCAAGGAACGGAAATTAGCCACTTGCCTTATAACATTGAAGAACACAATGTAACGCCTATTTATACCGAATTTAAAGGTTGGAAACAAGATTTAACCGGAATGACAAGCGCAGCAACAATGCCAAAAGAATTGATCGATTATATTAAGTTTATCGAAGATTTTGTTGAAGTACCCATAAAAATTATTTCTGTTGGTCCAGATCGAAAGCAAACAATCATAAGATAAAAAACAAAAAAGCTTCAAAATTTGGAGCTTTTTTATTTTAATTGGTTTTAGAAATTACATCCTACTTTTTCATTAGTTTTGTAACAAAATAAATAAGTTTGAAAAAAATACTTTTCGTCGTAATCATATTTGTCAGTATTTCAGGATTTTCCCAAACAAAAAAAATTAAAATCCTTAGCGCAGACAACACATTCGTAAAACCTGAATATCCAGGAGCAACAATTTCTGTCGGAAATGTTTTTATCGAACACGAAGGCGCAACATTGCGTTGTGACAAAGCCTATATTTATCAGGAAAAAAAGTTGGTAAAATCGATGGGGAACGTTGTCATAAATCAGGGTGACACCATTGTGCAAACCAGTAAATATGCTGATTATGACGCAAACTCAAAAATAGCGACTTCTTGGGGAAATGTGGTTTTGAAAGATGATATGATGACCCTGCAAACGGATACTTTAAAATTTAACAGGGAAACACAGCAACTTTATTACAAAAGTGGCGGAACCATTACTGATGCCACCAATGTTTTAAAAAGCCGGATTGGCGATTACTATTTACGCACCAAAAAATTTCAGGCATTTACCAATGTCGTGGTTACCAATATAGACAGTAAAGTGGTNNGAAAAAGGACATCACAATTCAAAAACAAATATTTCCCATTTTTTAAAAAACTCTAAGATATTTTATAACGACAGAACCATTGAAGGCGATAGTTTATACTACAATAAAAACATTGAATTTGCCTCTGCAACAGGCAATATCATTGTGGTGGATACCATCAACAAATCGATTATAAGAGGTGGCTATGCCGAATATTTTAAACTGAAAGATTCTGTTTTTATCACCAAAAAGGCGGTGGCAATTTCACTCATTGAAAAGGATTCTGTTTATATTCACGGCGATAAATTAATGGTCACCGGAAAAGTTGAAGATCGCATTGTGCGGGCTTTTAATCGCGTAAAATTCTTTAAATCCGATTTGCAGGGGAAATGCGATTCTTTAATAACCTTCGAAAAAACAGGTTTAACCAAATTGCTTGTTAATCCGGTGATGTGGACGCAAGGAAATCAAATAACAGGAGACACCATTCATTTAATATCGAACCCAAATACAGAACAACTCGACTCCTTAAAAATATTGAACAATGCCTTTATGGTGCAAAAAGATTCTGCAGGTTATAGCCAATTGAAAGGAAAAAATATGTACGGGCGATTTGAAAAAAATGCACTAAAATCATTGGATGTTGTCGGAAATAGTGAAGTTGTTTTCTATGTAAGAAATGATCTTCAGGAATTGGTGGGAATTACCAGAATGAAAAGCAGCAAAAATATTTTTATCATTATGGAAAATAACGAAATTGAAACCATTGATTTTATTGAAAAGGCCGATGGAAAAACCTATCCGCCATCTAAACTCCCTGAAAATGAAAAACTTTTAAAAGGATTTATTTGGAGGGAAAATGAACGTCCGCTCAACAAAGATGGTATTTTTATTTATGATGATTTAGATGCCAAAAAAATAGAAATTAAAGTAAAAACAGGAACTACAGCAAAAGAAGTTACCAAAAATTGAAAGAAGAATTTTTCAAATACCAAGCACAAACATCCCCTCACCCATTGGCCATAGAAATTTCGCACGCCAATGGATGTTATATTTATGGGGCCGACGGCAAAGAATATTTAGATTTTGTCGCTGGAGTTTCTGCAAATACACTGGGACACAATCACCAAAAAATTTCACAAGCCATAAAGGATCAGGTAGATAAATACACCCACGTGATGGTTTATGGCGAATTTGTGCAACAGCCCCAAGTTGATTTGTGTAAGTTATTGGCTGATCATTTGCCGGCGCCATTAGAAACCGTTTATTTGACAAATTCAGGAACAGAAGCCACAGAAGGCGCATTGAAATTGGCAAAACGCTTCACGGGAAGAAGCGAAATTATTGCGGCAAAATTTGCCTATCACGGAAATACCCAAGGTGCTATGAGCGTTTGCGGTGCCGAAGAACAAAACAGTGCTTTTAGGCCCTTAATTCCCGGCATCAAATTCATCACTTTTAACAATTTAACCGATTTAAATAAAATAACCGCCAAAACTGCCTGTGTTATTTTAGAAACCATCCAAGGTGGCGCAGGTTTTATTGAATCTCAAAATGATTATTTAAAAAAGGTTAAAGATCGATGCACTGAAGTTGGCGCTTTGCTCATTTTAGATGAAATTCAATCGGGTATTGGCCGCACGGGGAAACTCTTCGGATTTGAAAATTACAATGTTGTTCCCGATATTATTGTTGCAGGAAAAGGTTTGGGGGGCGGAATGCCAATTGGCGCGTTTATTTCTTCCTTTCAAATTATGGACTGTTTAAAGCAACATCCTAAACTTGGACATATCACCACTTTTGGCGGTCATCCGGTAATTGCTGCCGCTGCGCTGGCAACGCTCAAAGAATTGCTTAGTTCAGACTTAATAGCGCAAACACTTCAAAAGGAAGCTTTATTCAGAAAATTATTGGTCCATCCTTTAATTACCGAAATTAGAGGAAGAGGATTGATGCTTGCGCCGATGGTTGAAAGCAGCGAAATAGCCTCTAAAATAATTATGGAATGCTTGAATCGAGGATTGATTATGTTCTGGCTTTTGTTTGAAGGAAAAGCATTAAGAATAACGCCACCGCTTACTATTTCGGAGGATGAAATATACAAAGGCTGTAATATAATTATTGAAGTTTTAAATGAAATTCTAGCCGAATACCACCAATTAGATTAACCTTCCCCCTACTAAACTCTTATCATATAACACATTAGTTAAAATTATGTTAATATAGTACTATGCTATACATAATACTGTAACAATATTTATTTTAAGGCGTCTATTAATAAAATAACAACAAATAAAAACTTACAATTATGAAAACAACAGATTTAAACCAGTCAGAAAAAAACAAAAAAAATGTTCCTTTTGCAAGCCTTTCTTCAACCAAAAGAATACAATGGAATAATTATAGAAGATATGGAATGTTTGTTTCTTAAATTTCTACAAAAAAAAGAAATCTTTCATACAATGGAAAAAAGTATCCTCAAAAAAACCAGCAAAACTGCAATTTTAAAAAGAGATTAACATCATTCAAAACGATTTTAAGTTTTGAATGATGAATCTCTCACAATTAAATTGGTTCTAATTACAATTGTTTTATTTAAAAATTGCTGCTCATTTCTTATTTCGTTTAATAAATATTGGACAGCTACTTCCCCTATCTTATTTCCGGGCTGATCAATTGTGGTTAAATTGGGTTCGATAATGGTGGAATTGATAGAGTTACTAAATCCTACAACAGCAATATCTTCGGGAATTTTTATATGATTTTGTTTTAATATTTTAATAACGCCAACCGCCGCATCATCGGGAATGGCAAAAATGGCGTCGGGTCTTTGAGGTAATTTCAACAAAATAGCCGCATTGAACTGTCCTTGCGCCAAAGAAATTTCATTTGCACTTAAAATTATATTTTCATCAACTTCTATTTGGTGTTTTTTTAACGCCGTTAAATATCCTAAATATCTTTTTTCGGATATAAAAGAACTATCCAAATCTTTAATCAATAGAATTCCCCGAGGCTCTGCCTCGGGTGTTGCATAATAATATGTAGGTTTGTGGATATGAGTGAGCATATTCCTAAGAGTCATAATAAAAGTTTATTACTGTATCATTTTGTGTGCCCAATAAAATACAGGCATAACATTTTAACCGAATTGGTATCTAAAACCTTCAAAGAGGTTTATTTGGAGAAAGAGGAAAGATACGAGATAAATTTTTTGGAGATAGGTCTTGATGGGAATCACCTACATTTTTTGATTCAAGGTGTTCCAAATGATTCACCGAAAAAAATTATAGGTTCAGTCAAGAGTATTACTGTTAAGGAAATTTTCAGGTTACATCCTGAGGTAAAACAATAGCTTTGGGGTGGAAAATTTTGGACAAGTGGTTATTATGTCAATACTGTTGGATAATATGCGAATGAAGATATAATAAGGAAATATTTACAGAATCAGGGCAAATAGGATTACAAAAATTACATTCAGGTCAATTTCGACTGTTTTGATTTTGATACCCCGATGGCCCTGCCTCGGGGTAGTTCATTTCAGCAAAATTTAAATCCAAACAGCATAAATTCAATTATGGACTTAAATATATCAATTGAAGATGCGTTCCAGAATGCTTCAGAACACGTAAGTAAATAATCCTCGGGGCAAGC